>JBFFLX010000064.1:0-18533 GCA_041554435.1 Bacteroidales bacterium | reverse complement strand
TCCCGGCCAGTAGTAATTCATTAGTTTTTGACTTGCTTTTTGGTTAATCTTCAGTCCGGGCTTATCATATTTAGCAGAATATTTCAGGAGATAATAATCAGCCAGTAACAATATATCGTTTTCCCTTTCTCTTAAAGGTGGCAAATCAATGGTTATGGTATTTATTCGGTAAAGTAAATCTTCTCTAAACAGGCCATCTTTAATCATCGTAATAAGATTTTTATTGGTGGCTGTAATAAGCCTTATGTTAATGGGAATCGGAGTATTACTACCTAATTTTATTACACTTCTGTTTTGCAATACACTAAGTATTTTGGCCTGCATAGATAAAGATAAGTTACCAATTTCATCCAGAAAAATTGTGCCCTTATTTGCAGCCTCAAATTTTCCGGTCCTTTCTTCTTTTGCATCGGTAAATGAACCTTTTTTATGTCCAAAAAGTTCACTTTCAAAAAGTGATTCGCTAATTGAGCCCATATCAACACTTAGCATTACCTCACTGCTTCTTTTGGAAAATTTATGGATTTCTCTGGCTATTAGTTCTTTTCCTGTGCCGTTTTCTCCGCTAATAAATATGTTGGCGTCTGTTTTGGCTACTTTTTTAACCATATTCATAACACTTTTCATCGATTCTGATTGCCCGATTATTGAGTGCGATGTTTTTTTTAACTCTTGTTTCAGGGTGTCGCTTGTATTCTTTAACGAAATATTTTCAACTCTACTCTTCCTAAGTTTCATTGCTGCATTAAGAGTAGAAATAAGTTTGTTGTTGTCCCAGGGTTTTAATATAAAATCAAAGGCTCCTTTCTTAACTGCTTTAACTGCAAGTTCTACATCACCATAGGCAGTAATCATTACTACACTAATTGTTGGATCAAATTTCTGAATTTCTTTTAATAGAAAAATCCCTTCATTACCATTATTAATTCCTGCCCTGAAGTTCATGTCCAGCAGTACAATATCTATACTATTTTGCTTAATTACTGATAGAAGTGTAGCAGGATTGCTTAAACTTATAACATTTTCAAATTCTGTATGGAGTAGCATTTCGAGTGCTGTGAGAACACTTTTATTATCATCAATTATGAGAATGTTTGCTTTCATAGTTCAGTGATATTTCTGTTGAACTCCACGAATTTAGTCAATTGTAAATTAACTCTACACGTATTGTAAAAATATTGTACAGTAATTATTCATAATGGCAAGCCTCTTTTTGTTATTGAGATGATAATCAGGCAAGTGTAACTTTCGGCATAAGCATTGAATACATCTGTATTATGAAAGATATTTTAAGAGATTTAGAAAATTATAAACTTAAATTATCATTCATTAAAATGAGATAAAAATAATCAGTTTTATAAAGATATAATGGACAAACCAATAATAAAGAAAAAGGGAATAAAAAGAAAACATATTCTGTATGGAATAGGCATTTTTATTATTGCTATACTAATTTATCAGGCTTTCTTCAGGACTAATATGTCAACTTTAAATGTGGATATTGAAAAGTTAAGTGTTGAGCAGCTTACTGAAGGAATTTTTCATGATTACATTACCGTTACCGGAAATGTAGAACCCATTGCCACTATAGTTCTCGATGCCCGCGAAGGTGGAAGGGTTGAAGAAAAAATTGCTGAAGAGGGTGAGGTTTTAAAAAAAGGAGACCTGATTTTACGATTAAGTAATCCTGATTTGAGTTTGAGCATATTGAACAGTGAATCTCAACTGGCTGAAAAAAGCAACTTTTTAAGGAATACGATGGTAATAATGGAGCAGGAAAGACTTCAGATAAAAAGGGAACTGCTGAATCTTGAATACGATATTATACGCAAAAAAAGAAAATACGATCATAGTAAATCCTTTTATGCTGATGATTTAATTTCGAGAGACGAGTTTCTCGAATCTGAAGAAAATTATCAATTTGCCAGGAGGAGTTATGAACTATATTTAGAAAGACAGAAGCAAGACTCAATTTACCGTTCAATTCAGATTATGCAAATGCAGGATAATCTTGATAATATGGAACTTAATTTAAAATTGATACGACAACGACAGGACAGGTTAAATGTAATTGCCCCAATTGATGGTCAGTTAACAGTTCTGGAAGCAGAAATCGGACAGTTAATTCCCAAGGGAGGAAGAATCGGTCAAATTCATGTACTCACTTCTTTTAAGGTGGTTGCTCAAATAGATGAACATTACATCGATAAGGTTAAGGTAGGTTTAATGGCTATTTTAGAACGTCAGGATCAGGAATATCAACTAAAAATACGAAAAGTTCTACCTGATGTTCGCGATGGAAGGTTCTCTGTAGAGATGGTTTTTGTGGGTGAAATGCCTGAAAATATGCGTACCGGCCAAACATATTATGCACGTTTACAGCTGGGTAGCCCACAAAAAGCATTGCTTTTACCAAAGGGTAATTTTTATCAAAAAACAGGAGGTCAATGGATTTTTGTGTTGTCAGAAAATGGAAAATCTGCTGTAAAGCGATTTATAAAAATTGGCAGACAGAACCCAAAATATTATGAATTGCTGGAAGGAATAAGTCCGGGAGAGAAGGTAATAGTATCAGGTTATGATGGATTTGGAGATAATGAGAAATTGGAGTGGTAATAAACTATGAAAAAATAATAAAATGTTTAAGTCAATAATAAAAACCATAAAAAATCATTTAAGCAAGAATAAAACCTATGCATTTATTAATATAATTGGCCTGGCCATTGGTATTGGTTGTAGTTTGGTAATCTATAAAATTATTACTTACGAATCCAGTTTCGATAGATATCATACTAATTACGAAAATATTTATCGCTTAATCACTGATTATAAAGATGCGGTTGGAGAAATTAAATATGAAGAAGGTCAGGCTCCTCCTGTAGGAGAAGCAATAAGAAAGGATTTTCCCGGCGTAGATGCCGTAATGACCTTCTATGCAGCAAAGGGCCAAATTGATCAAATTAGCATTGAAAATAAAAAAGGAGACATCCAAAGGTATCAGGAAAATAACGGCATTGTTTGCGCTGACCCCAATATTTTTAAGGTTTTCGATTTTAATTTTTTAGTAGGCAATCCCTCGGAAGCTATAAAAAATAAGGGAAATGTCGTAATTAGCTCTTCACTGGCTCAAAAGTATTTTGGTTTATCTGAATCGGAAGTAGGGGACGCTATGAATCGATTGATAACTATAAATAATAGAGTTACTTTACAAGTCAGTGGGGTAATATCTGATCCTCCCAAGAATACAGACCTTCCTTTCACTATTATTGCAAATTATTATGACCAGATTATAATAAACCCATATTTTGGGGATGGTACAAATTGGGGGGCAGGTCATTCCTTCAACAATTGCTATTTGCTTTTGCCAAATGGATTATCAGCAAAAGATTTTGAAAATCAACTTGTGGAATTCTATGATAAATACCATGAGAAAAAGAATGGTTATGATAGACGATATTTCTTACAACCTCTTTCGGAATTACATTCCGGTCTTTGTAACAACTATAGTAATCGTCAGGTGCCAACCAAAAACTTATTAATTCTTGGAATAATTGGCTTGTTTTTGATTGTAATTGCCTCCATAAATTTTATTAATCTATCTGTTGTTCAGGCTAGCAAGCGATTTAAAGAAATTGGGATTAGGAAAATACATGGGGAAAGCAAACGTCAAAGCATTATACAGTTCCTTATTGAATCTGTTTTTATAGCTTATCTTGCTGCATTTATTGGATTATTCGTTGCTCATTATCTTTTTCTTTACCTTGAAACTACCATTGGTTATCGATTGGATTTAGATCTATTATCGAATCCCGGTACCCTCATATTTCTAACGCTACTAGCCACAATTATCGGATTACTTTCTGGCTTGTATCCTTCTATGATTATAGCCGGAATGAGTTCGAATGTTGCCCTAAAGAACTCACTTGCCGTAAAAAACTCTTCGGTTCCATTATCAGTAAGGCGCACATTGATAATCATTCAGTTTGTTATTTCTCTCATATTAATTATTGGTACTTTAGTTATGGCCCGACAATTAAACTACTTTATGACTAAAGATTTAGGATTTAATAAAGAGGCCATTCTATTGATCACCTTACCTGAGGCTAACGAAGATAAACTACCGTTACTAAAAGAAGAACTACTTAAGTATCCGGAAACTGAAATGGTAAGTTTGGGCACGCGAAGCCCTTTGGCTGATTGGAGAGTTAGTAACTTAATTAATCATCCATCAATAGAAAAGGATACTTATGTCGCAAATTTGAAAAGTGTAGATGAAGATTATCTTGATCTGTATAAACTCAGAATCATTGCCGGACAAAATTTTTCGAAAGTTAAAAATACCGGAGATATTGTTGTAAACAGAAAGTTGACAGAACTTATTGGTTTTAGTAATCCCCAAGAGGCACTTGGTGAAAGAATCGATTACATGGGGAATGAATTTAAAATTGTTGGCGTTGTAGAAGATTTCCATGCACAATCATTACAAAAGAGCATAGAGAATGTCATTTTTGGCAACTTTAGAGGGCTTATAAATGAAATGGCTATCAAAGTTAATCCCACAATTATTAATTCAGATGGTTATCAAGAACTAATTAAGAAGTTACAAACAGAGTGGGATGGCGTATTTCCAAAAGACATTATGAATTTCCAGTTTTTCGATGAGAAAATTGCTTCGTTGTATAAAGAGGAGAAGAATACTGCCAACCTTATTCAGTTATTTGCCATTATCGCCATTCTGATTGGAAGCCTTGGTTTGTTTGGATTGATTTCTTATGTCATTAGTCAAAAAACCAAAGAAATAGGTATCCGCAAAGTAAACGGAGCTAAAGTTTCTGAAATTCTATTACTGCTTAACAAAAATTTCATGATCTATTTTGCAATAGCCTTTGTTATTGCATGTCCCATTGCTTATTACGCAATGGATAAATGGCTTCAAAATTTTGCCTATAGAACGGAATTAAGTTGGTGGTTGTTTGCTTTGGCAGGATCCATTTCAATGGTGATTGCTTTACTAACTGTTAGTGGGCAAACCTTTGCTGCTGCAAGAAGAAATCCGGTAGAAGCTTTACGTAATGAATAATATAATGGAGTGATGGTTTTATTAATGAAGATAAACTCACTCTAAAATTAGAATAAAAATATAAACATTAAGAATACTGATATGATTAAAACAGAAAAATTAGAAAAAGTATTTCGCACCGACGAAGTAGAAACATATGCATTACAAAATGTAGATGTTCATGTAAAAAAGAATGAGTTTGTGGCTATAATGGGGCCATCAGGTTGTGGAAAGTCAACATTCCTTAACATTATCGGTCTGCTTGACAATCCTACTGAAGGCTCATATGTTTTTAATGGAACAGAGGTTAGTAAGTTAAAAGAAAAAGATCGTACAGACTTTCGCAAAGGCAATATTGGTTTTGTTTTTCAGAGTTTCAATCTGATTGACGAACTAAATGTTTACGATAATGTGGAACTTCCATTATTATACTTAAAGATTAAAGCAAGCGAGCGAGCCAAAAAAGTGGATGCCGTATTAAAAAGAATGAAAATTGGTCATCGTGCCAGGCATTTTCCACAGCAGTTGTCTGGTGGACAGCAACAACGAGTTGCCATCGCCAGAGCAGTAATCGCCAATCCCAGTCTTATACTTGCAGATGAGCCCACAGGAAATTTGGACTCTAAAAATGGTATAGAAGTAATGAACCTCCTGGCTGAACTCAATCAGGAAGGATCAACAATAGTTATGGTAACACACTCTAATCGCGATGCAGGATATGCTAATCGTATAATTAATTTGCTTGACGGACAGGTCATTATGGAAAAAATGAATAAAAGATAATGGATCTTTCCTAATAAAATTTTAAACCGAATTGTCATGATTAAGAACTATTTAAAAATTGCATTAGCAAATATTTACAAGAGTAAGGTTTATTCATTAATAAGTATTTCAAGTTTAGCCGTAGGAATGGCTGTTTGTATTTTGCTGCTATTGTATGTTGCTCATGAACTAAGTTACGATCGCTACAACGAAAAATCAGATAATATTTACAGATTATGTCAGGAGCAACACCCATATCAGGCTCCCGGGGCTGCAAGATTATTAACCGATAATCTTCCGGAAATAGTAAATTCTGCACGAATTTTACCCCGGGATAATATAAATGTTCAGTTTGGGGAAAAACGATTTAAAGAGGATAAAGTAGCTTGGGTTGACCCGGCTCTATTGGATATTTTCTCGTTTAATTTTATTGCAGGAACTAAAGGGTCATCCTCTTTGCAACAACCAGGAACGGTAGTAATTACCGAAAAAATTGCACAGAAATATTTTGGTGATGAAAATCCCATCGGGAAAACCATAAAAGTCAGTAATGAGTATAATTACCTGATAACTGCAGTAATAGAGGAGATGCCCGATAATTCCCATTTTATATTCGATGTTTTTATGACGCTTGAAGATGGAGCGATGATGTTTGGCGATGATTGGATGGACAGTTGGGGCTGGTTCAATTTTCTGGTCTATTTTGAGATGCAGGACAATTTTTCGAAACCTGATGTGGAGGAAAAAATATCTGGGTTATTAAATAATGTTGATGACCAAGGCGCTCCCTCAATTGCTTATACGCTTCAAAATGTAAAGGATATTCATCTCTATTCTTCACACTTTTTGGGAGATATTCAACCCCAAAATAGCATAGTATTTGTCCTGATATTTTCAGCCATCGGATTGTTAATCTTATTTATTGCAAGTTTTAATTATGTAAATCTTTTCACTGCCAATGCTACTACCCGCTTAACAGAAATAAGTGTCAGGAAAACATTTGGAGCCTCTCGCAAACAACTGGCAAAACAATTTATTTTCGAATCGGTGTTAGTGTTTTTTGTTTCTTTTTTTGTGTCGCTTATATTAGTAAGTTTTGCCTTGCCTCTTTTTAATGAACTTTCAGGGAAATCTTTGTCATTTTCCTTTTTGGCAAACGCGAATATTGTTCTTGGTCTTATTGGAATGATCTTGGTTGTAGGAACTTTAGCCGGATGGTATCCTGCCTTTATTCTTTCGTCGTATAGCCCAACGGGGGTTTTGAAATCATCCTTTAAAAGTGCTTCGGGTTTTCAGATTAAAAAGTTACTTATTGGTACTCAGTTCACCATAGTTATAATTCTCATTGCATGTGCAATAATTATGTTTCGTCAGATTAATTTATTAGAAACCAAAAACCTTGGTTTTGATAAAGAGGCTGTAATTACTGCCGTTTTCGACTACGGCGACGAATCAAAATACAATACGCTAAAAAATGAACTGGAGAGCAAAAATTATGTCTCAAGTGTTTCGGTTGCAAGCAGAATACCATCAGGATCACTTAGTAATGTGGGAGGTGTATTGCCTGAAGGTCAAACAGAATCAAAAGCAATTGCATATGTACATGTTACCTTCGATTATTTTAAAACTCTGGGCATTATACCAAAGCAAGGCAGGCTATTTTCTGAAGAGTTTAAAACAGATGCTACCGAATCGATAATCCTGAATGAAGCGGCTGTTAAATTTCTTGAAATACAAGGAAACCCAATTGGTCAGTCTATCAAATGCAACTGGCCAAGATCTACCAGAAATATTGTTGGCGTTATTGATGGTGTTCATTTTGAAACACTTTACAATAAAATTAAGCCAGCAGTTTTTGTAATCAACTATCCCGATGTTTACCATATTATCGTTAAAGTAAATCCATCGCAAGAACAGGGATCGATAAAGGCAGTTTCGGAGATTTGTCAAAGTATATATCCAGATGAAGTAATTGAGTTTACTTATCTTGATACAATATTGAATTCCAGGTATGAAAAGGATGTTACTACTTTCCAGCTAATGGGAATCTTTTCGGTACTCGGTATTTTTCTGGCCTGCATGGGACTTTTGGGTGTTTCTACTTTTATTATTACAAGTAAAACAAAGGAAATTGGAATAAGAAAAGTAAATGGGGCTAAGGTTTTCGAAATCATACAAATGCTTAATGTTGGATTTTTAAAATGGATCGCCGTTGCTTTTGTCATTGCCACTCCTATAGCTTATTATGCTATGAGCAGATGGTTGGAAAGTTTTGCCTATCAAACAATACTCAGTTGGTGGGTGTTTGCCCTTTCAGGCTTGCTTACAGTAAGCATTGTGCTAAGCACCGTTAGTTGGATTACTTATAGGGCAGCACGCAGAAACCCAGTGGAGGCTCTGAGGTATGAGTAGAAAAAATTTATTGAAAAGAAGGAGTAAAACTATAATTAAATTTTAATACCAAATATGATGATTAAAAATTTAAAACATATTTTCCGAAATTGGAAAAACCTAGATAGTTCCTTCTTTATTAATTTATTAGGACTTTCAATTGGATTGGCCTGTACCATTTTAATCTACCTGTGGATAAGTGATGAATTGAACTTTGATAAATTTCACGAAAAAGACAGTCAACTTTTTCAAGTAATGGGAAGTACTAAGATGAGCAATGTTGTTGAGGTGTCATGGGCCACTTCTGGACTATTAGCTGAGCTCTTGAAAGAAGAAGTGCCAGAAGTTGAATATTCAGTAACAACTGTTAAAGATGCAGAGACAAATATACTTAGTGTTAATGATAATTCTATACGATCTGAAGGATTATATATTGGAGATGACTTTTTTAAGTTATTCTCCTATAATCTTATCCAAGGCAACCCGACAGAAATATTTCCGGATCTAAACAGTATAATTATTACTGAGGAATTGGCATTGAAACTTTTTAATACAACAAATAACATAATAGGTAAAGTAATAGAGATGGATAATAAAGACCAATTATTCATTTCAGGTATTGTTAAAGGAACACCTTTGAATTCCTCTGTTCAATTCGATTTTGTAATGCCTTATAAGAGAATTGGGCAAAAATATGCTGGAATTTTTGCATGGGGACAAAATTATTTTAATACATATCTGGTCTTAAAAAAAGGTGTGAATATTCTTGAAACAAATAAAAAAATTAGTGCAGTTTATCAAAAGCATTCCGGTTCCGAGAATACTACTTTATTTGTAAGACCTTATGCTGATCAGCATCTTTACGATAACTATGAAGGTGGTGTTCAATCAGGTGGTAGAATAACCTACGTTCGGCTTTTTTCTCTCATTGCTATTCTAATTTTAGTCATGGCGTGTATAAATTTTATTAATTTATCCACTGCCAGTGCATCAAAACGGAGCAAAGAAGTTGGAACAAAAAAAATATTAGGAGCTTCGAGAAAGTCCTTGGTATTTGATTTTATGATTGAAGGTAGTACAATTTCGTTTTTTGCTTTAATTATTTCAATAGTAATTGTAAAACTCTTTTTACCTTATTTTAATGTTTTTGTTGAGAAACAAATTGATTTAACCTTTGAGTTAAATCATCTACTGTTTATGGTAGGTATACTCCTATCTACAGTATTGTTATCAGGTGTTTACCCTGCGTTATACTTGTCTGGGATTAAACCCTTAAATGCATTTAAAGGAGAACTGAATACTAAGCTTGGTAAATTGAGATTAAGACAAGGATTTGTGATATTACAATTCACTATTTCTATTATTCTAATTGCTTCCGTCCTAATAGTATTGCGACAAATGAGCTATATATATGGTCAGGATTTAGGATACAACAAAGACAATATTATTTATTTTGAGAAGGAAGGAAGTGAGGATATTCAGACTTTAATTTCGGAATTAAAAAAAATAAAGGGAGTTAATCATGTTACAAGTACTGCTTGGAGTTTTGTTGGTCAAAAGGCCTCTACCGATGCGGTTAATTGGGACGGGAAAACTACTGATGATCATGTGAGTTTTGGAGTGCAACAGATTAACTATGACTTTATCGAAACTTTTGGCATTCAATTAAAAGAAGGGCGTTCTTTTTCTGAAAAATTTGAATCAGACGATGCTAAAATCATCTTCAACGAAGCTGCGATTACAGCAATGGGAATTGAAAATCCGATTGGGACAAACGTTAATTTGTGGGGACGAGAACGACAAATTGTAGGCATAGTCAAGAATTTTAATTATGAATCATTGCATAATAAAATAGGCCCTTTGTTTTTTATTTTGAAACCATCAAACTGTAAAAAAATAATGCTCAAAATAGAAGCAGGAATGGATAGTGATGTGATCAATAATATTGAAAAAAAATATAATGAATTCAACCCTCAATCCTCTTTCGAATATAAATTATTAGATCAGGACTATCAGAATCTATATGCGGCAGAAAAAAGAGTAGTTATTCTAGCTAAATATTTTGCAGGAATAGCCATTTTCATTTCCTGTTTGGGGCTGTTGGGTTTAGCAGCATTTAATACCGAACGGAGACGTAAAGAAATTGGTATTCGAAAAGTTAATGGTGCCACAATTTTAGAAATATTAATCATGCTAAACAAAGAATTCTTAAAATGGGTTGCTATAGCCTTTGTAATAGCTACACCAATTGTTTATTATGCTATGCAAAAATGGCTACAAAATTTTTCCTATAAAATAGAGCTTAGTTGGTGGATATTTGCTTTGGCAGGAAGTTTAGCATTGATTATTGCCTTAATAACAGTAAGTTTCTACACCTTTCTAGCTGCAACGAGAAATCCGGTTAGAGCATTGAGGTATGAATAAATAAAAAAAATACAATTTATGAGACTATATATCAATTTAAAAATTGCTTTAAAAAGCATCCTGATTAATAAAGTACAATCACTGGTAAGTATACTGGGCCTGGGTATTGGTTTGGGCTCGATTATACTGATATTAATGCTATATATGCATGAAAATTCCTTTGACAGATATATCCCTGAAAATGATCAGGTTTTTAGGATAATACATGGCACCAATAGTATTACGCCATTTGTCCTTGGAGAAACTGCCAAAAATGACATCCCATCAGTAGACGATTTTTTCCGGTATCATCAAAGTGGTGAATTTGAAATTCGCTTAAATGAAACCGATATTATAAAAGAGGATCGCTTTGCATGTGCCGATGCGTCTATTTTTAATCTTTTAGGTATTGACTTTATCATTGGAAAAACTGCTGAATCGAGAAACGAGGTGGCCATTTCAGAAACCATGGCGAGGAAATATTTTCCCAATGGTGATGCCATGAATAAGACGATTGAAGCACTTTTAAACAACGATTTTATCAAACTGACTGTTTGTGGAATTTTCAAGGATTTTCCATCCAATTCATCCCTGGCGCCGAACTTCGTTTCTCATACAAATTTAATTGATGAATTTCTGGGGACGCGAGAAAAGCGACTTGGTGAATACGGATCTGAAGTTGAAACATTCAAAACAAACTGGGAAAAAGATGTTTGCATTACTTACCTAAAAATTAATGCAAAATCAAATGCCGGGGATGTAACAGAACAACTTCAAAAATACAGTGATAGATTTGAATCTGAATCGAAAAAAGAAAAAACTTTCAGCTTGCAAGCAGCAACCCATGTGTATCTACAATCAGAAGAAATAACTGATGTTTATTCACGACGGGGAATTGCCAACGAGTTAAAATATTATATAGCTATTGCCCTTTTTATTCTAATTATTTCCGTTTTCAACTACATTTTTCTTACCAAGGCAAAAATGGAGGGACGTTTAAAGGAGTTTGGTGTAAAAAAAACTTTGGGCGCTTATGCATCATCCATTCGTAAGCAGATGCTTTTTGAGGCAAATATTATCTCATTTTTGAGTTTAATACCTGCCATATTCGTTATTATGCTGGGAATGCCATTTATTAACAGCACTTTAGGACGAAATCTCGACAGTCAAGTCCTCTCGGTTTGGTATACCATTCCACTATTAGCGCTCATACCATTGCTAACAGGATCATTTTCAGGTTTTATTGTTGGAATAAAAATTTCCAGAATTTCACCTGTACTACTTTTAAACAAAAGAATCTCAAGCCGCCAAAAGACAAAACAATGGAGTAACTCATTTCTTAGTTTCCATTTTGCCATTTTTATCGTATTAATAGTTGGCGTTCTTGTCTTGAAAAAGCAAATCAATTATTCCTTAAACAACTTTACAGCCATCAATCCTGAGAATGTGATGATTTGTGAATTGAACACCCCGGAACTTTCTCAAAAATTTGATGTAATAGATAATCATGTTAAACAATTACCTGGTGTAATCAGTACAGCAGGATCCACATTTATTCCTCCATATAACTGGACTTTGCCAGTCCGATTAAGAAATCCTGAGAATAACGAGGAAATCGTTTTTGATGGTTTAATTATGGGAAAAGGCATGCCTGAACTATTAAATATTGAACTGATTGAAGGTGATTATTTTGGAGAATATAATGAAAATCAACATAAATTTATCTTTAACGAATCGGCTGCTTTAATGTATAATTTAAAAGTAGGTGAAATTTTCAATGGTTTCCCTATACATGGAATTGTTAAAGATTTTACCGCACATACAATGCATAGCCCAATTAAACCAATGGTTATTATTCAGCAGCACCCGGATAAAATGAGTCTTTTTGCCATTAAAACAACCGGTGAAACTGATGAAGAGATAAAAGAAAGTATTACCAAACTATTTAAAGAAATATCACCTGATAAAATGGTATCTATTCGTACACTTCAAGAGCAAATAAACCAGTTTTATGTCAGGGAACAAAATCAAGCTGAATTAATCAGTGCATTCTCCTTTTTGGCTATCGTTTTAACCATAATGGGATTATTCGGAATGGTATTGAACACCGTATCCAAAAAAACCAAAGAAATTGGTATCCGAAAAGTAAACGGGGCTAAAATATCCGAAATACTCATCATGCTCAATAAAGACTTTATCATATGGGTAGCATTAGCTTATATAATTGCCTGCCCGATTGCCTGGTATACAATGGATAAATGGCTCGAAAATTTCGCCTATAAAACTGAATTGAGCTGGTGGATTTTTGTATTAGCGGGTGCGTCGGCTTTGGGAATTGCATTGTTAACAGTTAGCTGGCAAAGTTGGAGAGCCGCCACAAGAAACCCTGTGGAGGCATTGAGGTATGAATAAGGTGTGCAGATCGTTGCCGGAGTTAAAGGATTGAAAATGAAATAAATGCAAACAAAATATTCAATAAAAAATTAACACTTAAAATAATATTACTATGAAAGCAACACACTTCCGATTTTTCCTAATCACATTCATTCTAATCACATTTTCAAATATTTCTTTTGCAGATTCTGGAGGACCATTAAAACCAGAACAAGAAGCCTACGATGTGACCTATTATTATTTAGATTTGAGTATCGACCCAAACACTCAAACCATAGATGGGTCCTTATTGTGTCAAGTAACCATCATCAACCCCATCGATAGTCTTTTATTAGACCTTGATACTGTTTTTTTGGTATCCAATGTTGAAATTAGTATTAATAATTCAGATTTTCAGCAGACGAGTTATATTCATCAAAACGAACTCCTGGAAATTAATATTCCCGAAAATGTTGATACCGCTGACATTATTAGCTGTAAAATATACTATAATGGTACACCTCGAACTGGCCAGTGGTTTGCTGGTTTTGTATGGGACACTGCATCAGATGGCCAGCATTGGTTAGGCGTGGCTTGTGAAATGGAGGGAGGAGATATTTGGTGGCCTTGTAAAGATCATCCATCGGATGAACCGGATTCTATGAATATAAGTTTTACAGTACCTAATCCTTTGGTTTGTGTTTCAAATGGTCAGTATTTAGGTTTTGTGGACAATGGAGATAATACATCAACCTATAATTGGTTTGTGTCTGTTCCTATCAATAATTATAATGTGACTTTTTATGCTGCAGATTTTTTATTGATTGAAGATGAATATGAGAGTACCATTGGTAACGATATTCCGTTTAGATTTTGGGTTCTGCCCGAAGATTATGAAACTGCCGTAGATTATATGGATGTCTTTCAGCAGGAATTTGATTTTCTGGAAGAAATTTGCGGACCATTTCCATTTGGTACTGATAAACACGGCTGGGCACAATCTCCTTATTGGGGAATGGAACACCAAACTATCATTGCATATGGTCATGATTTTACCACCAATGAATGGGGTTACGACTATATTCATTTGCATGAATTAGCCCATGAATGGTGGGGCAATTTATTAACGGCCAAGAACTGGGCCGATATATGGATACATGAAGGAATAGCAACTTACACAGAGGCTTTATATGTGGAGAATATTTCCGGAATGGAAGCCTATTTCAATTTTATGAGAGATCATCAACCTGCATGGAATCCTATTCCATTGGCACCTTATGAAGAAATGACCGCGGAAAATGCATTTATGTTCATCAATCCCTACAACAGAGGAGCCAGTGTGATGCATACTTTAAGATATCATTTAGGCGATGATCAATTCTTTGAATTATTAAAAAGATGGGCCTATCCAGATCCTGATGATTTAGGAAATGAAGATGGAAGACAGTGCAGATTGGTCGATACCGAAGATTTAAAAATTCAGGCAGAGGAAGTTACGGGTGTTGATTTAGACCCTTTCTGGTCTGTTTTTTTTAGAGAAGCCAGTTTCCCACAACTGAGAGTAATCAGAGAAACTGAGCAAACAAGTTTTGAATGGTTAACTGAGCAGAATGTTCCATTAGATTTAAATGTTCCAATTACAATTAATGGTGAAGAGCATACAGTAGAAATGGAAAATGGATATGGAAGTATTTCTATGAGTATTGCAGATGATCTTGAGATAGACCCCAACGATTGGATATTAATGCTAGACCCGGAAATTACTGTTGGAATAGACGATTTGAGTTTTAGTGAGAGTGAGAATCATTTGATGCAGAATTATCCTAATCCTTTCTCAGAAAATACAGTTATTGAATTTTATTTAAGCAAATCGCAACATGCCAAAGTTTGTATTTATGATCAGTTGGGTAATAAACTTTTTACTCTGACTAATAAATTTCATATAAAGGGTAAGCATAAAATTAATTTTAATAAAGGCGATTTATCAGTTGGAGTATATTATTGCCGATTAATATCAGATGAAGGAATAATTACTAAAAAGTTGCAAATTATTAATTGAAGAATCTACACTCTGTGAATGTAGACTTGAAAAATCCACTGTATGGGATCAAACTTAAGGGTTTGCTGCTAATCAAAAGTAGCAGCATTGGTTAATCAGGTTGGATTGTTAAATATGGATAATCGATAAATAAATTGAGATGTTTAAAAAAAGCATAAAAATAGCCTTCCAAAGATTACTTATGTTTAAAGCCTATTCGGCGATAAATATTGGAGGACTTGGCATTGCTTTGGCAGTTAGCATTGCAATTTTGCTATTTACTTTTCATCATTTTAGTTTCGACAAATTTATTCCCAATGTTGAAAATAGTTATCGCATAATTACCCGATATGGTGATGGTACTTACAATACAAATACTTTCGCAGTTTTTGATGATGTTTTGAATGATTATCCTGAAATGGAGTCACATACAATAATTTATAACAATCATAATATAGAAGATGTATTTGTGAATGATTCTAAAATTAAGGTTGAAGAAGCACTTTTTGTTAATGAATCATTTATGGATTATTTTTCTGTTAATTTCATTTCAGGAAGTAAAGAGTCGATTGAAAAACCTAATACTATGATGGTTACGCCGAAGATGGCGTCGAAACTATTTCCCGACAGCGATCCTCTGGGAAAAACTGTATTATTAAGATCCTTTACTGCAAATCAAGACAGCCTTATTGCCTACACAATTACAGCTATCGTTGAATCATTACCTGAAGCATCCCATCTGCAATATGAAATGTTAATTTCACAAAATGGACATTTCGAGCCTACTATAAAAGTCTTAAAATCACGCAAAGTTTTTGGAGGCCTTATTTATTTAAAACTATACCCTAAGGCTAATATTGTAGCCTTGGAAAGCAGCCTTCAAACTAAATTACAAGCTGTTTTAGGTTCTGCTCATGGCCCTCCCTTAGATGCCTTTAATCATAGTTTGCAAGGGGTTAGTGATATTCATTTCATGCCGGGTTTGTCCAATGAAATGCAAGCAAGTATTCGCCGTTCGTCATTAAATATTCTACTGTTAGTTGGCTTTTTAATATTTGTAATAGCAATTATGAACTTTGTTATTATGCATATTGCCAGAAGTACCTATTATCGAAAATCAACTTTGATTATCAGAACGCTTGGGGGGAATAAATTTAATTTGTTAGGACAAACAATTACTGAAGTCCTATTGTCGGTAAGTATTGGTTTTCTAATTGCAATTTCACTGCTGGCAAGTTTAAAGTTTCTTCTTGCAAGGCATTTTTTCAGTAATTGGATAATACCATTTAAAAGCCCCATGTTTTGGATTTTTTCAATTTGTTTGTTTGTTATTGTTGTGGTGGTAGTTTCGTTGCTCAGTTCTTTAAGTCTGTTTAAAACTCAAACAGTAATAAAAGAAAACTTACAACCAAAAGGAATCAAAGCTGCGATACCTATCGTTGTGTTCCAGTTTGCTATGGTTATTGCCCTAATGGGTTTTACCATGTTGGTAAACAAACAAATGTCGTTTATTAATAATAAGGATTTGGGCTTTTCCAGCGAAAATATTATTGTAATTAAAATACCTCAGTCTAATGAAAAGATAAAATTATTCAGGTCTGAATTATTAAACGAACCAGGCATAATAAGTACAGCCACTGCTAATCATTATCCGGGAAGCAAATTTCAGGATATGGTTTTCACAGTTGGTGAGAATTCTTTTCCATTTAAGTTTGGTTTCATCGATAAATATGTAATTAAAACATTGAATATCAAACCTTTATTATACACTACCAGGTTTAAAGAAAATGCAAGCGATGGCTGGCTCATAAATCTTACATTCTACAATAAACTAAAAGCAGTATTTTCTGATGAACAAATAGCAAAAGGTAATTTTTCTGATAACAGCAGCGCGTCTGATGAAGATGAACTTGTGGAATTTAAAATCATAGGTGTTGTCGATGATTTTCATTATGCATCACTTCATTCTGAAATTGAGAGTTTTGCTTTCTTTGTACGTGGTTCCAAGGATCGTGTCAATAGAAGTGTGCTTGCCTCTTATGACAAAAATAAAACAAAAGAAGCAATTTCATCTATTCACAAAAAAATGGAAGAAATATATCCTGGTCAACCCATAGTGTATTCATTTCTCGATGAGCAGTTGAAGTCTAAATATGCTTCAGAGCAAATGCTATTGAAACTAATTAATGTATTTTCGATATTAGCCATAATTGTTGCTTGCCTTGGCTTAATGGGGCTTACCATTTTCATAACCGAAAAACGTAGCAAAGAAATAGGAATCAGAATAGTAAATGGGGCAAAGTTTTGGGAGGTTTTAATATTACTCAATAAGGTTATAATTAATTGGGTTGTAATTGCCTTTGTTATTGCTACTCCTGTATCATATTATTTTTCTCAAAAATGGTTGCAAAATTTCGCATTTAAAACCACTCTTTATTGGTGGATATTTGCATTGGCTGGTATTGTTACCATTGTAATTGCATTATTAGCAGTTAGTTGGCAAACATTTAAAGTTGCTAGACGAAATCCTGTGGAATCATTGAGATATGAGTGATTTTCTTATCAGATTTCAACAATTTTTAATATGGTTTTAAATATTTTATGGGCGTGTCCCACCTTCGGCGGGTCGGGCTTTACGCTATACTCCCTCCCTGCGGTCGGGGGTGCCGCTTCAATCCCTCACGCGGGTTTAGGGAGTATTAAATTGTTTTGCCATACAATCTCATTGTTGTAAATCAAAGTTTATAAATTTTACCACCATCCTTCCTGATATCAATATGCTTTATCTTCAGTTCTTTGCATTGCTCAATTAATCCCTTCCGGTATCATTTCCGAGAAAAAATTATCAATAATTACCTGGAAAGAATAAACCTTCCGAAACTTATGTTTTCCCTATTTGAAATTCTGAAAATATAACTTCCGGGTTCAAATTGATTTACATCCAAACTGTAATTGTTTCCTGAGATTTTAATATTCATACGTTTTATACTTTTTCCTGATGGTTCAAATATTTCCAAAACACAATTAGAATCCTTGAAATTATTATCGACCTCAAAAATTAGTTTGCCACTTGTGGGGTTAGGATAAACTTTTGTTTGTTTTATAAAATTAATCTTATCGGAACCGGTTATTATTTCAAAATCATCCCTGACTAATTTAAAAATGTATGCATCTGAATCCTCAGTATTTTCCTCTGTTCTTCTGGTTCCATAAACTATACAGCCATTATCAGAAGTTGGTTCAATACCACTAACTTCATAATTAGCATCTCCACCATAAACAAAGTCCCCTATAAGGTTTAAGTTTTCATCAATGAGATAAATTGTAATTATACTTGGATAGGTAGGGAAAAATTCTAGAAAGTTCATCATACCTGCAATAAAAATGGTACTATCATTGCAATATGCCATGCTGGTTGTCCATGCCGGATAATCACTTGTATCCGCCCTGTCCAGATATAATTCATTATGAAGGACAATATTTGTATCTATTGCTAAAACAGTTATA
>JBFFLX010000063.1:0-18808 GCA_041554435.1 Bacteroidales bacterium | reverse complement strand
ACAGGCTTGCCTGCCAAAGTGTAACGTAGGCATGGTTGCATGACCCATGTTGCAGGTTCGTTTAGCCAAAAAAAATAAATTATGTATTCCAAATTAGTTTTTCTTCTAACCGGAACCCTTAGTGTTTCTTCGTGACTTTGAGTCTTGGTGGCTAATTGAGTATAAAAAATTTACAGGCTTGCCTGCCGAAGTGTAACGTAGGCATGGTTGCATGACGCATGATGCAGGTTCGTTTGGTCAAAGAAAATAAATTTGGTATTCCAAATTAGTCTTGTGTATCACCAGAACCCTTTGTGTTACTTCGTGCCTTGGAGTCTTGGTGGCTAAAAAAATGAAATTGAATCCGCGAAAATCCGTTTGATCCGCGTCATCCGCGTTCCTATTAAACTTTGCTGTTATTAAAGGTACTTTATTATTAAACCAATATTTATAAAACCTTAAGGTTTATTAAGAATCATTTTAAATAATCTGTCATTTATTTTTCATAATTTTGAAGTCTAAAAAAATACTTTATTATGACAAACAGGAGAAAATTTTTAAAAACTACATTAGTTGTTGCCGGAGGAATGGCAATAACTCCAGCCGCTTTGGCTGCTAAGCAATCAGTAAAAGTAGATTCGACCAAAGGAATTATCTACACCAAGGACGAGCCCGGTATGTGGGATGAAAAAATTGGTAGTCATGCCCCAATAGTAGAAATAGAGGGAAATAAAGTTACTCTTACCACCGATCATCCTATGTCGGATAGACATTATATAGTGCGTCATACCCTTGTTACTGCAGATGGACAGGTAATTGGTTCAGAAACTTTTTATTCAAATTATCCTGAGGCTGTTTCTTCGTATGAACTTCCTGCCGGAACAACAGGCAAACTCTATGCAACCAGTTTTTGTAATAAACACGACTTTTGGGTAACAGAATTTGAAGTTTAGAAGATGTTAAAGGCCCTGGAAATTGCACTTTTTGGCTTTGGAATTTTATATGCCGGCTTTTTCCTCTGGGCTGCTTATGTCTCAAAAAATGAGAACGAACCCTTTGCATATCGTAAGTTTATAAACCTGGGTTTATTAATATTAAGCATTTCATTTCTAATAGCGTTTACGCATAATATATTGATAATAAGTATAATACTTGCCATATTACTAAGTATTACAATTATCGGATTGCTGCTACTATTGCCTTTTGAAAAGAAAAATAATTATAAACTTGCAGTGCCATCCTCTCAAATTGATGAGAGGGATACCATGTTTTCAAGAAGAGAACTTAAAGAGGGAAGCAAGGAGTTTGAAAAATATTATTCTACAAATAAAAATTTTCAAAAATCTGATGGTGAATTCAGAATATTACCCGGTTTATTAAATCCTAAATCGAGTCAGTATAACCCCATACATTTTGCTTCCGCTGATGCGGGTTTTCAGGCTGTTGAAGCCTTTTATGATAAGGTTGAGGCCGAGGTTAAGGCTGAGGTTAAGGCTGAGGTTGAGGCTGAGGAGATTTCAAAGTATATTAAAAAATGGTCGAAGAAGTTAGGTGCCATCGATTGTGGAATTACAGCCTTACATGACTATCATGTTTATAGTTATGGGGGTCGCAGAGAAAGAAGAGACAAACCCTACAAAGCAAAGCACAAATTTGCCATAGCTTTTACAGTGGAAATGAATAAAGCCATGGTGGATGCTGCCCCAAAAGCAAGCATTGTAATGGAATCGGCACAGCAATATCTGGAGTCGGGGAAGATAGCGATACAACTGGCAAATTTCATTAGAAACCTTGGCTATGAAGCCAGAGCACATATAGATGGGAATTATGAAGTTGTATGTCCTCTGGTTGCAAGAGATGCGGGCCTGGGAGAAATTGGCAGAATGGGTTTGCTTATTACACCAACTAAAGGGCCTAGAGTAAGAATAGGAGTAGTAACAACAAATATTCCATTGGTTATTGATGAGCCAAAACCAGATTTTTCAGTTATCGATTTCTGTACTATTTGTAAAAAGTGTGCTGAATCTTGTCCTTCCAATGCAATTTCTTTCGACGATATGGAAGAAATTGATGGAGTGAAGAGGTGGAAAATAAACCAGGAAGCCTGTTTTACTTTATGGTGCAAACTGGGTACTGATTGTGGACGTTGTATGAGTGTTTGTCCGTATTCTCATGAGGATAATGTTCTTCATAATATTGTGAGAAAAGGTATTGAAAACAATTATATCTTCAGGCGATTAGCCCTGAAAATGGATAATATTTTTTATGGACGACAGCCTGTTTCAAAGGAAATTCCTAAAGATCTTGATATATGAATAAATTTCTTCTTTTCGTTTTACCAATATTTATTTGGATATCCTGCAATAATCAGAATTCAGAAATTATTGAAACAAAAAATATACTTGCCGTAATTGATAAGCAACAAAACGACTGGAACTCAGGAGATATAGAGGCTTATATGCAAGGCTACTGGAAATCGGAACAACTTCGTTTTGCCTCAGGCGACAAAATAACCTTTGGCTGGGAAAAAACATTGTCAAATTATAAAAAATCATATCCCGACAAGGAAAGTATGGGAGAACTTCATTTTACTGAATTAAACGTTGAAATCATTAATAAAACTGATGCTGTTGTTTTTGGCAGATGGCAACTTTTTCGAAAAAGTGATAGTCCGCATGGTTTGTTTACTCTGAGGCTACATAAGTTTGACAATGATTGGAAAATTATAAGTGACCACACTTCATCTGCAAGAAAGAACTAAATAACCCAGACTTCCCTTTCTAGTTTTATTCCGAATTTATTTTGAATGTCAGTCGCTATTTTTTGCGAAAGTTTAAGCATTTCTTCTCCGCTAGCATTTCCATAATTAACTAAAACCAATGCCTGATTTTTATGAACTCCGGCATCACCAAATCGTTTTCCTTTCCAACCTGCCTTTTCAATGAGCCATCCGGCAGCAACTTTTGTGCTATCATTACCAACCTTGTAAAGAGGTATATCAGGGTATTTTCTTTTTAATTCTTTGGCTTTTGAATTATCAATAATTGGGTTTTTAAAGAAGCTACCGCTATTTTTAATTTTTTTAGGATCAGGAAGTTTGCTGCTTCGTACTATGTTTACAGCCTCCTGAATATTCTCTATGCTTAAGGTTTTTTCAGCATTTTCTCTAAAATAATCCTTTAGTGCTTTATATGAAATGTTTGGCTTAGGAGTTTTGGAGAGTTTTATTTTAATACTTAAAACAATATACCTTCCCTTATGTTCCGATTTGAAAATACTATCGCGGTAATCAAATTTGCATTCTTCCTTATTAAAAGTAGTTATTTGTCCAGTTTGAGTATCGAAGGCATCCAGGCTCACAAACACATCCTTAAGTTCTGTTCCATATGCACCTATATTTTGAATTGGTGCTGCCCCAACATTTCCCGGTATCATACTCAGGTTTTCTATTCCCCAGTATTTGTTTTTTACCGTATAGTCAACCAGATTATTCCAGTTTTCTCCCGATTTAACTTCCAGGATAATTTCGTTCTTAGTTTCACTAAAAATTTCAATTCCTTTAGTGTTGATCATTAAAACTATACCATCAAAATCTGATTTAAATAAGATATTGCTTGCCTCTCCAATAATAAGAATATTGCTTTCAAGCTTTCCTTCCTTGAAAAGAATATTTAATTCTTCATCGTATTCTACTTGTATACAACACTTTGCTCTGGCATTTATTCCCAGAGTATTATATTCTTTTAAGTTGAAATCAGGCTTTGTAATCATATGGTCAAAAGTATGAAATTAAAGCAATAAATCGGGAAAATTACAGTTATAATAAACAGAAAGAAATTTACTTAAATCAACAATTGGGAAAAAGGGTTATAGTTTCGGTCATAAATGACTTGGTTACTGACCAAAGAGTGCATAAGGTATGCCTTAGCCTTACTGATATGGGTTTTGAGGTGATGCTTGTTGGTAGATTTTTACCCGGCAGTATGCCCATGGATAAAAGGCCCTATAATTCACACCGAATGCATTTGATTTTTCGCAAAGGAGCCTTCTTTTATGCAGAATATAATATCCGCTTATTTTTATACCTTCTTCTGGCTAAAGCCGATTTGCTGGTTTCCAATGATTTAGATACCCTTTTGCCTAACTATTTAATACATAAATTAAAGGGTAAGCCAATAGTTTACGATAGCCACGAATACTTTACTGAAGTTCCGGAACTTGTTAGCAGACCACGAATACAGAGAGTTTGGAAAAGCATTGAATCCCGTATATTTCCTAATTTGGAAGATGTGTTTACTGTAAATGATTCCATAGCTGATTTATTTGAAAAAGATTATGGTCTTCGTCCAAAAGTAGTACGTAATATCCCCATAAAAAGGGACCTGAAAATTACTGCCACAAGAAGTGAACTGGGCCTTGCTGACCATAAGAAGATATTAATACTTCAAGGCTCAGGTATAAACATACACCGTGGTTCGGAAGAAATGGTAGAAGCCATGAGATATCTATCCGGAGTAATATTATTAATAGTTGGGGGTGGAGATGTAATTGATACTTTAAAAAAAATGGCTAAAGAAGAAGGCATTAATGGCAAAGTGATTTTCCTGCCAAAGCAGCCCTATGATAAGTTAATTCAATATACTGCGGTTGCCGATTTGGGTTTAACCCTGGACAAGAATACCAACTTAAATTACCGCTTTAGTTTACCTAATAAATTATTCGACTATATACATGCCGGAGTACCGGTAATTTCATCCGATTTGCCCGAGATAAGAAAGATTATTGATGAGTATGAAATTGGTGATTTTATTCCTGATCATAATCCCAAAGAAATAGCAAAAAAGATTGAAGAAGTGCTTGCTAATGAGGACTTGTTAGAAAAATGGAAAAAAAATATTAATTTTGCCGCCCGTAATTTAAGTTGGCAAAATGAAGAAAAAGTTTTAAGGGAAATATATAAGAAATATGCCTGAACAACATTTACATATAATTTCATTTGATATTCCGTTTCCTGCTAACTACGGAGGAGTAATTGATGTGTTTTTTAAGGCAAAATCGTTGACGGAACATGGTATAAAAGTGCATCTTCATTGTTTTGAATACAACAGAAAGCGCAATCCTGAACTCGACAAAATTTTTTATAAGGTAAATTATTACAAACGTGATGTATCACGGAAAAACCTTTTTAAGAGCGTTCCATATATTGTTAGTTCAAGAGTTTCGGAAGAGTTAATAGAAAATTTATGCAAGGATGACTATCCGATATTAATGGAAGGCCTTCATACATCTGCATTGCTCGAAGATGAGAGACTTGCCAGCAGGAAAAAAGTTGTTAGAACACATAATATCGAACATGAATACTATCATCATCTGGCTAAAGCCGAATCTGATATATTCAAAAAATACTATTATTATAATGAATCGGCGAAACTAAAGCGCTACGAAGTCACTCTTGAAAAAGCCGATAATCTGATTGCAATTTCCGAAAACGATAAGAAGTATTTTGCTTCGGAATATGATAATGTTGTATTTATTCCTGCCTTTCATCCTTTCAAAGAAATATCCATAAAAGAGGGTAGGGGCGAATATGTTTTATATCACGGAAATTTATCGGTAGCGGAAAACATAAATGCCGTTAAGTATTTGGTTAACAATGTATTTGATAGTTCAAAATATAAATTTAAAATTGCAGGATTAAATCCTTCAAGACAAATAATAAAAGCCGTTGCCGGGATGGAAAATATTGAGTTAATTTCCAACCCCAGTGATGCGGAATTACAAACTTTGATAGAGAATGCACATATAAATATTAGCATAACCGCTCAGGCAACGGGGTTGAAGTTAAAGTTATTAAATACTTTATATAATGGAAGATTTTGTCTCGTAAACGATAAAATGCTGAGTGGAACAAATCTCGACAAATTATGCATTATTGCCAATGATAATGGCGGGCTTAAGCGAAAGATAAATACCTTGTTTAAGAAAGATTTCACCCGAAAGGAAATTGAAAAAAGGAAGTTGATTCTCACAACTCTTTATAATAACGGAAATAATACAAAAAAACTTATTGATTTGGTTTGCTAAATCAGAGTACCTTCCTCACATTTAACAACTTTTCCAGGAAACTTATTGATAAGACTATAGTTATGCGTTGCCATAATTACACTTTTCCCCGATTTGCTAATTTCCAGCAAAAGTTTCATAATTCCATTGGAAGTTTCCGGATCAAGGTTACCGGTTGGCTCATCGGCTAGTATTACTTCGGGGTCGTTTAATAATGCACGGGCAATTGCAATTCGTTGTTGTTCGCCGCCTGAAAGTTGATGGGGCATAGATTTTAATTTGGAAATTAATTCCACTCTTTCTAAAACCTGAAGAATACGATTTTCATTAATTTGTTTGTCGTTATTACCTGTGGCACGAAGCACGAAATCCAGGTTTTCTCCAACTGTTCTGTCATCGAGAAGCTGAAAATCCTGAAAGACAATTCCAAGTTTTCTCCTGAGGAAGGGTATTTCCGATCTGCTAATAGATTTCAAATTGTAATTACAAACAGTGGCATCTCCGTCTTCAATGGGCAAGTCGGCATAAATTATCTGTAGTAAACTTGATTTTCCACTTCCTGTTTTACCTATTAAGTAAACGAATTCTCCTGAATACACTTCCAGATTTACATCTGTAAGCACAAGTTTGTTTTTTTGATAAACCGATAAATTGCGGAGACTAATAATTGAATTTTCTTCCATACCTGCAAATATAATCAGAACATTGCTTTGGCAAAGGAAAAGTTTTAATGGAAATTACACCAAACCGGTAAATCCCATAAATGCAAGAGCGAGTATACCTGCAACCACAAGTGCTATAGGAACACCACGCATCATTTTAGGGACATCCATATTGTCGAGATGCTCTCTGATACCAGCAAATAGTACAATGGCAAGTGTAAAACCAATTGCATTGGATACTGCATAAACTACTCCTTCGAGCAAGTTAAAATCTTTTTGAATTGTTAAGATAGCAACACCAAGAACTGCACAGTTTGTTGTTATAAGAGGTAAGAAAACTCCCAAAGCCTGAAATAAAGAAGGGCTTATTTTTTTGAGGATAATCTCGACCATCTGAACCAGGGCAGCAATTACCAGAATAAATACAATTGTTTGCATAAATCCTAATCCCAGAGGGTTGAGAATATAATATTGTGCTACCCATGTAACCATGGTTGCAATGGTCATTACAAAGAGAACTGCGCCACCCATACCTATTGAAGTAGATAGTTTACCTGAAACTCCAATAAAAGGACATATTCCCAGGAACTGGGTTAATACAATATTGCTTACAAATATTGAACCTATAATTATTACAAAATATTCCATATCTATTTAATTTAGGCTTTTTTTAATTTATTTATTAATGCTATCAGATAACCCAGAACGATGAATGCTCCTGGTGCCAATACGAATACTAACATAAGGTCGCCGGGAATAAATTTAAACCCAAACAGAGCACCACTACCAAGTATTTCTCGAACTCCTCCAAGAAGTGTAAGAGCAAATGCAAATCCAAGTCCCATACCAAGACCATCGATAATTGAAGAGCCTATATTGTTTTTGGATGCAAAGGCTTCTGCTCTACCTAAAACAATACAGTTTACAACGATAAGAGGAATAAATAATCCCAAAGATTCAAAGAGTGCAGGAGTAAAAGCCTGCATCATCAATTCCACTATTGTTACAAATGATGCTATGATTACTATAAAGGACGGTATTCTCACCTTGTCGGGAATTTGACTTTTTACGAGAGAAACAACCAAATTCGACATTACTAAAACGAAGGTTGTTGCCAATCCCATGCCTAATCCATTTATGGCTGAGGTAGTTACACCAAGTGTTGGACATAAGCCCAACAGTAGAACAAAAACAGGATTCTCTTTAATAAAACCCTTTGTAAAATTCTGTAACTGGTTCATATTTTTATTTTTTTCTATGCCATCGAAAAATTGACAGCAAAAATATTAATGTCTAATTATTTCTTATTTGCTTCAAAAGTTTCATATGCTCTGTTAACAGCATCGCAAAATGCACGCGAACTGATAGTTGCTGCTGTTATAGCATCTATTTTTCCACCATCCTTTGTAACTTTTAATACTTTACCATCAGGGTTTAAACCCATAAACTGTTTAGGAAAATTCGACTTTTTTATGTCCATCTTATCACCTAATCCCGGCGTTTCTTTATGAGATAATACGGCAGTGTTATTTATGGTTCCATTATCTAGAATTCCAACCATAATTTCAATTTCGCCACTAAAACCCTTCATTGTAAAAGACTTTATTGCCGTTCCGATAAGCTCATTATTTTTGGAAGCTATATAAAAGGTAAGAGAGTCTTCGCTGTCAACAGCTTTTACCATTTTTGTTTGTATAGTATCGAATTCAGGCAATACCTTTTTAATGGCAGCCTCGAGTTTTTTCTTCTTTGCAAGAGCGATAGGCTCTTTAGTAACTACATAAACACCTCCCAGTGCCAGTGCTGCAATTGCTGCAACAAGGAACAAGGTTAATACCATGTTTAAAAAGTTTGATTCTTTTTTACTAGCCATGATTGTATTTATTTCGATTTATGATTTTATTTCAATTCCAGGTTTTATACCAAAGCGCTTTGGTTTAAATCCTTGATTTATTAATGGTACAACTGCGTTCATAATAAGAATAGCAAAGGAAACTCCTTCAGGGTAAGCGCCCCAAAGTCTGATTAAAATTGTTAATAATCCTATTCCGAAACCATATACAATTTGTCCGCCATGAGTCATGGGAGAACTTACCATATCAGTAGCCATAAATATTGCACCCAAAAGCATACCTCCTGTTAACAGATGGAAGGCCGGATCGGCATAATGCTCAGGGTTAATACCCCAAAATATTGCAGTAAAAATTACAACAGTTCCCAGCATGGAAACAGGTATATGCCAGGTTATTATCTTTTTCCAAAGCATGTAAATACCACCAAGAATAAGTGCGATAGCAGAAACTTCTCCAAGTGATCCGCCGGTTTGTCCAAGCAGATACTGAACGTATGATGGTGTTTCAGCTTTTAGTTCACTCATGGTTTTGCCTGCACCCAAACCTTCTTTTACAATTCCAAGTGGTGTAGGTCCTGTAATAACATCTGTTAGCCCCTTGCTAAATCCAGTTGGCTTTGGCCATGATGTCATTTGTACAGGAAAGGATATTAAAAGAAATACCCTTGCAACAAGAGCAGGATTGAAAATGTTACGTCCCAGCCCTCCGAATGAAAGTTTTGCCATTCCTATGGCAACCAAGGCACCAATAATTATCATCCATGATGGTAAATTTGATGGTACGTTGAAGGCAAGTAAAATTCCTGTAACCAAAGCAGAGCCATCATTGATGGTTGAAGGGCCTTTAATGAGATATTTCTGAATTATCCATTCGAAAAATATACATGCAATACTTGCGAGAATCAAAACCCTAATTGCCTGAAATCCAAAAAAGTATATAGAAACAAGCATGGCCGGAATCATAGCATATACAACTCCGTACATTATCTTTTTGGTTGACTCGTCACTTTTAACGTGAGGTGAGCCTGAAATCGTAAACTTATACATTTACTATTTTATTTATTATTAATTCGCTTAAATGCTGATATTAAATCTTTTCAATATTGTATTATGCAGTCTTTCCTCTGCTTCTGATAATTGCTCCGGTTTTATTTTTCCCAAGTCGTAAATAGTCGAGTAAAGGAATATTTGCAGGACAAGTATACTGGCATGATCCACACTCTATACAATCCATGATCATTTCTTTTTCGGCTATATCAAATTTGCCAACCCGTGAAACTCTTGACAACAGGAATGGTTCAAGGCCCATAGGGCATACATAAGTACACTTTGAGCATCTTATACAGGCACTTTCCTGCTTACGATGTGCTTCTTCCTCTTTCATTATTAAAATACCTGATGAACCTTTTACTATTGGTACTTCAGTTGAGGAAATGGCTTTACCCATCATAGGTCCTCCATTAATAATTTTTGCTGTGCTTTCAGGAAGTCCTTCTGCCGCATCGATTAGTTGCTGAACAGGAGTTCCGATTCTTACCAGGAAGTTGGACGGCTTTTTAACGTCTTTACCGGTAACTGTAACCACTCTTTCGAAAAGTGGTTTATTTTTTTGAACGGCTTCGTAAACAGCGAAGGCAGTACCAACATTCTGAACTACACATCCTACCGAAATAGGAAGTTTTCCTGAGGGAACTTCTCTGTTAACGGTTGCTTTAATTAACTGTTTTTCACCACCTTGAGGGTATTGTACTTTTAGTGCCTGTACACTGATGCCTGCTGCATTTTTAACTAATTCTGTTAAATGACTTATGGCGTCAGGTTTATTATTTTCTATTCCGATGATGGCTTTGTCAACTTTTAAGGCCTTCATAAGAAGTTGTGTTCCAACAACAATTTCTCTACCTTTTTCAAGCATCATTCTATGGTCGGAAGTGAGATATGGTTCGCACTCAACGCCATTTATTATCAAATACTCGGCTTTGGATCCCGGAGGCGGCATAAGTTTTACATATGTGGGGAAAGTTGCACCTCCCATACCCACAAGACCTGCCTTTTTTATCTTCTCAATGATTTCTTCAGTGGAATAATCGATATTGGTTACAAGATCATCTGAGCGGTCGATATCTTCCATCCACTCGTCACCTTCAACATTGATGATAATTCCCAACTGCTTATATCCAGATGCATTTAAAATATTATCTATTTTGAATACTTTTCCGGAAACAGGTGAATGTATTGGAGTAGAAATGAAACCTGAAGCTTCGGCAAGAAGCTGACCTGTTTTAACCTCTTCTCCTCTTGCTACAACAGGTTTTGAAGGGGCTCCTAAATTTTGTCCAAGTGGAATGAAAGCCTGTTTGGGAGGATCCAAAACTTCAATTGCGGCATTTGCTGAGAGTTTGTTCTCTTTGGGGTGAACACCACCCAAGGCAAACGTTTTTAAAATTCCCATATCAGTGGTATTATTCTTTATTTTCTTTATTGTTATTTTCTGTATTTTCCTTCTTTGGCTGATCTTTGTCAACTGTTACTTCCAAAGGAATGGGCTTTTCTTTGCTGACAACTTTTTCGGCTCCTTTTTCAACAACGGATGCCGGTCGGTCGACCTTAGGTTTACGAGGTTTGAAGTTAACTTCCCAAATTGCATTGGTAGGACATTCTTCAACACATTTTCTACACAAAGTACAATTGTCGAAATTGATATAAGCAAGGAAACTTGTTATTGTAATTGCGTCGAACTTACATACTTTAACACATTTTGAACATCCAATACAAGCTGTTTGACAGTTTTTCTTGGCTGGTGCACCTTTCTCGGCATTAACACAACTAACAAATATTCTTCTGTCTTTAGGTCCTTTTTTTCTGAGCTCGATAATATCTCTCGGACAAGCAATAACACAAGCATTACATGCTGTACATTTATTATTAACTTCTGGCAACCCGGTTTCGGGATTCATATGTATGGCGTCGAAGTCACATGCATCAACACATTCTCCCAATCCAAGGCAGGAATACTGACAACCACCTTCTCCACCATGTAGTGCGTGAGCAAATGTACAGTTAGAAGCTCCTTCAAATTTAACTTTTGCAGGATGATTGGTTGGTGTTCCGTTACATCTCACAACGGCAATCATTGGTGACGAGGCTTCAACTTCCAGACCTAAAATTTTTCCAACTTCCTGCATAACATCATTACCGCCAACAGGGCAGTTTAAACCATCGATGTTCTTATTGTCTTTTGCTGAATTTACTGTTGCCTCGGCAAAGGCCCTACAACCCGGAAATCCGCAACCACCACAATTTGCTGCAGGAAGGGCTTCCTCAACTAAGTCGATTGCAGGATCTTCGTATACCTTAAATTTGTTGGCTACAATAAATAAAATAACTGCAGCTACAAATCCTACTCCTCCTAAGGCTGCAACGGCTATTAATATAATGCTTTCCACAATTCTTTGTTTTTGTGAATAAAATAATCATTGTTTTATAATTCACAAAATTAATAGTTTTAGGCATATAATGATAAAATCGCGATTCGGGCAGAAAAACGTTAAAACACTGTAAAACAAGACTATAAGTAATTGTTAAAAAATAGCGACTCCAAACTACCTTTTCAAATTATTGATATACAATTACATACATTCTATTTTAGAATTCGTATAAATTAAGCTCAATTGAGTATTATTTTAAAATGTTGATTTTTAAGGGGCTAAATCAGGCTTTTAAGTGGTATTCAAACTTGCTTTTTATATAGTTTTTGAAGAAATAAAGTATTGAGTAATAAGGTATTAGCAGTCCCAGGGAAATTAATGCGCTTATTCCTTGATCTACATTGGCATTTGTGAGCAATATTAAACTGATTAATATCAACAGAAATGGGAATATATATGCCAGTAATACTGCCCATGTTCCTTGCGACTGTTTCATTTCAACCACAACTTCATCCCCAATTTTATAAGTGCTATTGGGTTTTAATTTAATATCAATTATTTTCTCCTCCACATCGCTCACCGAACATGATCCATTAATTTCGCAGGAAGCACATCCTGATTTTGAGATTATTACCACTTCAGCAGTGTTTTGCATTAACTTTCTAATAAATCCCGGATGTGTGATGGTTTTTTCTGACATCTTCAAAAAATTTCGGCAAAATTAATAATAATGAGAAAGGAGTTTGTTCTTTTTTAACAATTCTTTTGGAAGAAATATTTCTAATATTTTTAAGGAGTTGAAAGCGAAACTGGTAATACTTTACCATTGTAGAATTTATGTCCGTTAAGGGCAAATTCGTAAATATATTGTGCCATTTCACCAGATTGTAATGGTGCTTTATAGCCAGGAAATGCCTCCGCTAGCATTTCGGTTTGAACTGCCCCCAGAGCCAGTGCATTTACAAATATTTTATTTTCTTTTAATTCCTCTGCCATCACCTCAGTAAGTATGCTGACGGCTCCTTTACTGGCTGAATATAATGCCAAACCCGGGAATTTAGAACTTCCCTGAACTCCTCCTATACTGCTTATATTAACTATATGACTTCCGCTTTTTAACTCTTTCAGAAGCGTACGGCTTAATTTTGCCACAGCATTGACATTAGTGCGAAAAATATTATCAAAATCATCATCAGTAAAATCACCAAAAGGTTTGTTAATCAGCAATCCTGCATTATTAATCAATACATCAACATATGGAATAAAATCCTTTATTTCATGGAGTAATTTATCATAATTTCCATCTATTAAATTAAAGGAAAAAGGATTTAAATATTGATTTTTAATTTTTTGGAGATTATCAATATTTCTGGATATGCAAAATGTTTTATGCTTGTTAGTGGAAAATAATTTAGCAAGTTCAAATCCTATGCCTTTTCCGGCACCGGTAATTACAATATTCATAATATTTATTAGATTTTAGTTGTTGAATTGATCTGACATTTTTTGTGCATCATTAGCGCTTATTGCCAAAACTCCTTGTTCGTCCACAGTTATAGCAATGGTATATTGTGGTAAGTTTTCTGAGCCCAGTTCAAAATTCATATAAGCAACTCCTTTTAGTATTACTTCTCCCACTTCTTTTTCCATTTTTCTAGCCATAACATAATCATCCGTCATAGGAATGCCTGCTTTTTGTGCAATAATGGCTGCCTGTTCCATGGCTTTATCATAATCGGCTTTGTAGAATAATATTACTGAATTATATCCTTCATCAGGATTGTCTTCCGAGGTGGTTTGTGAAATTGCTCTGTCGACCTGTAATCCAACCGGTTCTGTAAGTCCCAGTTCCAGTGCCCATTGCGGAAGTCTTCTTGCCGGATTGGCGTTGGACGATCTGGCAAGTTCTCCCAAATACTGATTATTAATTTTTTCCTTTAGTTTTTCAGCATCATCTTCACTTATATTGCCTTTTAACAAATCTTCATCTACCTTTTCAATTTCATGCTGCATTTCATCCATAACTTCCATGGATTCACCAACCTTATCCATGGTTTGATTAAAATTACTTAATTCATTTTTAAACTTTTTGGTTTCTGTTGGTTTTTGCTCCTCTTCACAGGAATACATCAGCATTAAGATTATAATTACCGGAAGAAATTTTACTATTGATTTCATCATTACCATTTTCTGCTTATGCTTCAAAAATAATATAAAAAGGCCAAGGCTTAAATTAATATTTCAAATAATTATAACAAAATTGTTAATTTTGAAATTTTAAAACCAGATTATGAATATTAAAGACTTAGTAACTTTAGCATTGGAAGAAGATTTGGGCGATGGTGATCATACATCATTGGCTACAGTGCCGTATAGCGCTGCGGGAGAGGCTGTTATGTATGCAAAACAAAGCGGTATTCTTTCGGGTATGGAAGTTGCGAAGGAAGTATTTAAGCAAGTTGATAAAGAAATATGTGTGGACATATTAATGGCTGACGGTAGTAAAATAAAAGTCGGCGACAAGGTTATGGTGGTAAAGGGAAGATCTCAGTCAATACTTTCGGCCGAACGCACTGCCTTGAATTTTGTTCAGCGTATGAGTGGAATAGCCACATTCACAAATGAAATAGTAAATAAAATTGACGGACTTCATACCAAACTACTTGATACCAGAAAAACAACGCCTGTAAACAGAATTGTAGAAAAAATGGCTGTTAAAACAGGAGGCGGATTCAATCATCGTTTCGGACTTTTCGATATGATTATGATAAAAGATAATCATGTGGATTTTGCCGGAGGAATAGAAAAAGCAATCAATGCTACCTTATCTTATCTGAGAGAAAACAATAAGGATTTAAAAATTGAACTTGAAGTTAGGAATTTTGAAGAGTTGGGCGAAGCCCTGAGGGTAGGAGGAATTCACAGAATAATGCTGGATAATTTTTCGCCGGAAGAATTAAAAAAAGCATTGAAAATTATTGATGGCAAATACGAAACCGAAGCCTCAGGCGGAATAAGCATCGACACCATAAGAGATTATGCTGAAACCGGAGTTGATTTCATTTCGGTGGGAGCCTTAACACATCAAATAAAAAGTTTGGATTTAAGTTTAAAAGCCAAATATAAAAAAAATCGATTTTGAAAAAAACCATACAACAGTTAAATACTTTAATCAACAAAATTCAAACCCTCATTAGAAAGAGGTTAAGTTTTATTGTATTACCCGGTTTCGATGGTATGCCTTTATACGATGTATTGGTTTTCTTTTTTCGTGGGCTTTTTAAAGGTGTTTTAACCTACAGGGCAGCGGCTGTTGCGTTTAACTTTTTTCTTGCTCTGATACCTTTTATACTATTCCTTTTTACTTTGATACCCTTTGTAATTAATGTTAACATACAGGATAATCTGCTTGAATTAATGCGTGATATAGTTCCTTCAGAGATTTATGAACTTGCTGAAAGTACTATAGTTGAGGTTGTTAGCCGTCCGTCAGGAAGTTTGTTGTCAATTGTATTTTTAACCACATTATATTTTGCCACTAATGGTGTGGATGCGGTTTTGGAGAGTTTCAACCATAGTTATTTCGATGTTGAAATATGGCCCTGGTGGAAGCAAAAAATAAGAGCCTTTTTCCTAATGTCTTCTCTGGCTATTCTGATAATCATCTCCATGGTATTGTTGACATTTGGCAAGCAGACCATAATGATTCTTAAAAATATTGATATTATCAGCGGCAGTTTAACGGTATTGGCTTTGCAGGTTCTGCAGTGGGCCATAATTATAATTAACTTATTGTTAAGTATCTCTATATTATATTATTACGGACAATTTAAAGAGAAGGAAGTTCGATACAGATTTTTCTCTGCAGGTTCTATACTGGCAACATCATTATTTGTTGTTGGGGGTTTAGGACTTAAAATGTACTTCGAGAATTTTTCACGTTATAATTTGATTTATGGTTCCATAGGGTCATTAATAATTTTACTCGTATGGTTATATTATAATTCAATAATCATATTAATTGGTTACGAATTAAATGTGAGTATCCGCAAGTCGAAAGTTCAATCGGAATTTGATAAGTCAGTTTAGTTTTTAATGAATTTTGTTGTTAGTTGGGTGTGAATGGTTTTTTATTTATCGGTTTCACAGTTTAATAATTTTCTACTTAAAGTTTCATATGTTATCTTAGAAGCGTTACCGATCCTCTAAGTTCTTTAGTAATATTATTTGTATTAGCATCAATTTCAGAATAGTTCACTACCCAATAATAGACTGCCTCAGCACATTCCTGATTTTGATATTTCCCATCCCATTTTTCGTCGATACTATTTAAAACTTTGAGAACTTGCCCCCATCTGTTGAATATTGTCATTTTAAACTTTTCAATATTTTCGCCAACAGCAAAGAAGTAATCGTTATAATTATCACCATTAGGTGTAAAAACGTTAGGTACCCAAAGAGAATTACAATCATCAACAAAAATAGAATCTGAGAGGGAACAATTTCCATCATATACAGTAACTGAATATTCACCTTTCTCAAACACTGTTAAAATACTGTCTGTTGATCCATTATTCCAAAGGTAATGATTGAAGCCAAGACCTGGATATAGGTTTAAGTTTTCCTGATTACAAATATTAGTATCCGGACCTAAGGTAAAGGAATTGTTTTTATAATATTCAATATTAATGCTATCATAGAAAATTCCACAATTAGTACCAGTTTCCACCCAGAATACCCCATCATTATAAACAGTAATTGCAGAATCAGTTGATCCGTTATTCCACAAATAGTATGAGAATTCAAAACCCGGGGTCAGAATAACACTATCTCCGGGACAAATTAATGAGTCGTTGGATTTATAAATTTCAGGAGGATCGAACAAGGAAATTAAAATAGTGTCGATGCCAACGCAGCCTATGCTGTCTTCTACATAAACCCAATACTTGCCAGTTTCCCAAACAGTAAGCACAGAGTCGTTAGAGCCATCATTCCAGGTAAAATTACTATAGTATGAAGGTGCGTGTATTTCTATAAAACTATTCTGACACATTACAGTATCGTTCCCAAGGAAGTTATCAGGGATTTTATTTACTATAAGCAGAGCAGAATCTCTGGCAGCACAGTTATTTTCATCGCTTACCTCCAGCCAATAAATACCGGCGGTATCAGCAATCATATCAGTAAAATCTGATCCGTCCTGCCATAAATATGAGTTATATCCTTCCGGGCCATGGAGAAAAATATAGTCTCCATCACAAATAACAGAAGTGTCTGGTCCGATAGAAAAATCGAAATTCATATAAGTTTCTATATAAACAGAATCTATAGCCGTACATCCTGCGGAGTCGGTAACTTGCACCCAGTAATATCCTGTAATTCCAGCCATTAGAACGGAGTCGGAACTACCATCTTGCCAATAGTATGAATAATAATTATTTCCGGGGGAAAGAGCAATGGTTTTACCATAGCAAAACGAAGTATCCTGGCCTAAATCAATATCGAAAGAAGAAGAGTAATTAATATTAATAGTATCGGAATCGAAGCCGCAGTTGTTTTCAACTCTAACCCAGTATTTCCCATCTTCTGTAGCGAGAAAAACAGAGTCGGTACTACCATCTTGCCATAAATATGTATCGAACCCACTACCAGCATTTAGAAGTATATATGATTGAGAACATATTGTTGTATCATTACCCAAATCAACGAAGGGAGAAGGATAAATAGTAATTACTTTTTCAATTGGATATTCACTACCATTGGAGAAAATAATAACACTGACAATATATTCACCACTGGCAGAAAAAACATGAAATGGATTTTGCAGTTTAGAAAAATTATTTTCACCGGAAGCCGGGTCTCCAAAATTCCAGGATATCGAATCATAAGTGCCTGTATATTCTAAATTAAACAAAGTGGTGTCGCCAAGACAATCAGGGTTATATGTAAAGTCGGCTTCAAAATAACTTTGGATAAAATTTGGTAAGCCCCATATACATTTTTTACCAGCTAAATAAAAACCATCTTCCACAAAGTCACAATCCAGTCCAGGTTCGTTTGGGTTATTAATTACACCTAAATAACTATCTCCAACAAAATTGTCGTGTTTTGAAACATATATTTTTTTATCTGGGGCTAATTGAAGTGCGCCTAAATGTATATTCGAAACAGTTCCTATGGTTGTTTTAGAGTTGAAAATATCATCCTGATTATTAGAATTTAGGTTAAACTGAAAAATATTTGAACCATCACCATATTGTCCAATATATAAAAGATTACTATTTGGTGAAAACTCAACACCATAAAGGAGCCCAGAATATTGTGGGAAGGTAATTGGGTTAGATAAAATGCCTGTTTCGTTATCAAAGTTAAATAATTCTAATGATTGTAATTTTCTTACATTCAATGCTAGCTTGGTGCCGTTGGGTGATGCTTTCATATACCCATGAGCAGTTCCTCCTACTCCACTATGATATGATCCTATTGATGTAATAACGGGCTCTTGTATGCCTTCTTGAGTAATTAAATATGCATAAAAGTTATTTGAGTTCCAAAGGTGGGTGATTACCCAAATGTCTATTTGATTTTTATGAACAACTGCAGTTACTTTTTCTTCTGTTGTGCCAATTAGGAAGATATTTTTATCATTTGTAATAGATCCGTTACCATTATCAAGAGATAAATCGATAACTGAATAGCGAAGGCCTATTGTATCGGTTTCAAATGGCACGGTAAATATGTAAAATAAATTTTCACTTCCTGGTTTTGGGACAATAATACCAGATTGTGTTGCGGATGGATGACCCAAAAGGCCGCTACCATTT
>JBFFLX010000062.1:0-18972 GCA_041554435.1 Bacteroidales bacterium | reverse complement strand
GCTTCTTCACAATATAGTTCTAATAGTTTTGGTACTTGATATTCAATTTTTATAAGTTTAGTATTTATTTCATTACTGTTTTTCTTATACCTATCAAGATTTGTTACAAAGCCCGGATAGCAAGAATTGCTTCACAATGACTTCATTGGATCAAACTTATGATATAACCAAACTTCCAGGGATAAAAAAAGAAGTCTTTCATAATTTTTATTTATTCGTTGTGCTTAAATTATCCTTTTCAATTTCTATTATTGTGTTGAAATAAAGTTTTACTTTTGCTCCTTTAATAAAGAAGGATTTTTTAGATTAAACTATCTTAATGAAAATAATAAAAAACCAAAATTATTCCTTAATATTAAACTTATTTATAACAATCGTTTTTGTTTATATATTTTATTCCCCAATTTTAATAAACCCTAACAACCATCAGTTCAGCGAAAAAGGTGATGCCATAAAAAACTATTACACTTATGCATACTACATTAACAATAATACTGATGTTATTAATTTTGAAGGTTTAAATTATCCCTATGGAGAGCATTTTTTATATACTGATTGTACTCCCATATTATCAGGAAGTTTAAGGTTAATTTCAAATTTCTTCCCAGGTATAACGAATTATAGTGTTGGAATTCTCAATTTATTACTGATACTTTCATTTATAATTTCATCATTATTAATATATTTAATACTCAAAGAATTTGACGTAAATTATTGGCTGGCAGCCATATCGGCATTTTTAATAATGCTATTGTCGCCACAAATATTCAGATTAACAGGTCATCTTGCTCTTGGTTTTGGATTTTTCCTGCCACTCACATGGTTACTTTTTATAAAATTTGAAAGGAATAATTTTTCAATTATAAAAGGGTTTTGGCTGTTTATCAGTTTATTAATCACATTCTATATTCATGCATATCTGGGCATGATTGCCGCCTCTTTTTTATTCGCTTTTGTTATTGTAAAACTAATTCATCAGATTATCCAAAAGGATATTAATACATCATATTTTGTAAAAACATTTCTGATAATATTCCTTCCTATAATAATTTTTAGAGTTTTCATTTTTGTAACTGATACTCATTACGGAAGGACTGACAATCCGTGGGGATTCTTTTATGCCCATGCTGATGCCAGTTCTGTTTTTCTTCCAATAAAAAGACCTTTTAAACCTTTGGTTACAATGATATTTGGCAATGTAAGCCAAATTTGGGAAGGCTGGGCATATATAGGCCTATCAACTATAATGGCCATATTTTTCTATTTATTTTTACTTGTTAAAAAGTCACGAAAGCAAAAGAAATTTAGTTTCGACAATCGTTGGCTGGATAACAAACATCTGCATTACGCATTAATAGCCGGTATTTTATTATTGATCTTTTCTACGGCTTACCCATTCAAATTTTATAAGCCCTCACTCGATTGGGTTTCTGTTTTAAAACAATTCAGAGCTGTTGGTAGGTTTGCCTGGATTTTCTATTTTGTTATAACCGTTTCTGCTATATATTTTCTCGACAGATATACCAAATACCTAAAGAAGAACAATCAAACATTTCTTTCAATTGTAATTACAATAATTTTTATCGGTTTGTTTTTCTTCGAAGGCCTCCCCTATCATCAGGATATCTCAGAAAAAATCAGCAAGTCAAATAATATGTTTGATAAGGAGCAATTAGACGAAAATTTCATTTCCGGACTTGAAAGTATTAACCCAAATGATTACCAGGCAATTATACCTTTGCCGTTTTATTATATTGGCTCTGAAAACTTTGGAAAAACTGCGAGCGATAAAATTTATTTGTTAAGTCAGTTGTATTCATACCATAGCAGTCTTCCCATTTTAGGTAGTTATTTAACACGGACTTCTATTTGGGAGAGTAAAAATATTGTGCAAACAATGTCGCCGGGGTATTATGAAAAAAATATTATCCCTGATATAAAATCTGACAAACCTTTTTTAATAATATTTTCAAAAGAAGGACTTTCTAAATATGAAAAGGATATTTTAGATAGGGCAAAGCCAATTAGAAAAAACAATGAATTTGAACTATATACAATCTCGACAAATGATTTATTCAAAAATACTACCCAGAATGAAATAGATTTTTACCATAAGATCGAAAGTCAATTAACAGAAAACAAAGGCTTTTTATCGAGTGATACAAACGCTTTCTTATATTTTGATGGATTTGATGATAAAAAATCAATACATATTTTAAGTGGTGGCGGGGCTTTAAGCGGGCCAAAGAAAAATTATTATAAATTGGCGTCCTTCAAGGCAGGAACTTTTGAGGTTTCAACAAAATATACTGCATCATTTTGGATGTATAATCAGGGAGAAAACTTTGGACAAGACATGCTAAACTGTATGTTCATATTACAGGAAAAGGATGCTGAGAACTCAAAGTGGAGTAAAATTGTTAATCCCATGCACAGCTTAGTTATTAATAATGATTGGACCTTAGTTGAAATGAATTTTGAGTTAAATAAGCCCAAGGCAGAAATTACTTTTCTACTCAAAGGAAATGATTTGTCGAAAAAGGACATATATATTGATGAACTTATGATTTATAAAAGCAATACTGTAAATTACCAAATTAAACCAATATTAAACTCTAATGATACAGTTTTGATAAAGAACAATCAAATAATTAAATTGTAAATTATTGCATACTATTTTTAATAATTTCGCGTATTTATTCAAAATTGAACATAATGAAATTTATTTTAGGTTTGTTTTCTTTATTAAGTATTATTATGGTTGTTTCATGTAATACCGATAATGAACCAAAATCCTTAAAGGAATTACACAGTACTTTTACAAAAGAAGAATTAAAATCGGATATAAAAGATTTTGAAAAAGATCATATAACTTTCGTTGCTACAGGTCATTTATACCCGCTACTTCACTTTCCAAAATTTTACGACTCTTTGGTCTCGACTATTGTAAAGCAGAATCCTGACTACGTATTCTTTTTAGGAGATATTGTTTTCAACGACTCCCAGGAAGAATGGGATAAAGTATTAAAACACACTGCCAGTATAAAAGATAAACTTTATTTTGCTCCGGGTAACCACGATCTAAACTATCACTATGAAAGATATGTTGGTGACAAAACTCATCAAAACGAGGCTGAATTGAGATATCTGTCGAATGTTGGATACAGATATAAACTGATAAAGGATAATTTTGCTAATTATTTATTTATTAATATGAATGATTCGATTGACAGGATTACTGAATATGTTGAAAAGATAAAACCGGAAATAAATTCAAGTAACCCAACATTTATTTTAAGTTCACAGGCAGTTTGGCACAAAGGACAACAAGATCCAAACGATGTTTCTACTTGGCCTCTGAAGCCTTTCGACAAGGAAGAAATTTTAAGTGTAGTTAATTTCGCCGATTATCTGGTTCATGGCGATTGGAACAAAAAATTTTTCCGTGGCACTTTCTGGAGTAAACCAAATGGACTATTCCAAGTTATGTCAGTAGGAAACAAAAGAAGAGGTGATTCGTTATACATAAGTCGTTTCGATATATATGAGGACACTGTGATTACTAAGCCTATTTTTATACCTCTACCAGATAGTTGTAAATGGTATAAGCAAAAATCAAACAAATAAAACATTGAAATTATCTATTTTAATTCCGGTTTATAATGAAGATCAAACAATCTCTAAATTGTTAGATAAAATATTGTCAATCAAATTAATTGGAGATTTTGAAAAAGAAATTATTATTATTAATGATTGCTCAACCGACAGCACAAAAAATGTAATAGAAAATTATATCTCAAATAATCCCAACTCTGATATAAAACTATTTAATCAAGAAACTAATAAAGGAAAAGGAGCAGCCCTGCATATTGGTATTCAAAATGCAAGTGGCAGTCATATTATAATTCAGGATGCCGATTTGGAATATAATCCTGCTGAATACAATTTATTATTACAACCTGTAGTGGATGGCTTTGCAGATGTTGTTTACGGTTCAAGGTTTATGGGAGGAAATCCCCACCGAATATTGTTCTTTTGGCATTCCATAGGAAATAAATTTCTAACAAGCCTGTCGAATATGTTAACTAACCTTAACTTAACCGACATGGAAACATGTTATAAACTTTTTGAAGCCGAAAAAATAAAAAAACTAAAGTTAACAGAGAAGCGTTTTGGTTTTGAGCCTGAAGTAACAGCCAAAATTTCGAAAGTCCCCGGAATTAGAATTTACGAAGTTGGCATTTCATATTATGGACGTACATATGTGGATGGTAAAAAAATAGGTTGGCAGGATGGATTACATGCAATTTATTGCATTTTAAAATATAATTTGTTCTCATAAATTATCAATAAAAGAAAATATTAAAAGAATTATTATTAGAACCTACATATCTTAATAATTTCTTAATTTTGGCGTTTTTTAAATCATACTGATACTATAAATATGAATGATAAATGGAATTTGTTCCAGAAATTTCTAATTACTCAGGAACAGCAAATATCAATTAACGAATTTTTATTAAATGCTGCAGTAATTATTGTGCTTTCTATTATATTGGAATTCACATATATAAAATGTGCCCGCACAATTTCAAACCGACGTCAGTTTGCAGGTGTATTTTTAATTATTGCCTTTACAACTATGTTAATTATTACCATTGTAAAATCATCTCTGGCTTTGTCATTGGGTTTAGTAGGTGCTCTTTCTATTGTAAGGTTCAGAGCTGCAATAAAAGAGCCTGAAGAACTTGGTTATTTGTTTTTTGCAATTGCGTTGGGCCTTGGTCTTGGTGCTAGCCAAACTATCATCGTATTAATAGCCTTTGCAATTGGTATGGTAATAATTTGGGGTAGACATTTAATTAAAGGAAGAAGTAAATCGCAAAACCTTTATTTGAATATTAATGCCGTAAGTGGTAAAATTAGTTTAAACGATATTACTACAATTATTAAAGCAAGTTTCGGAAAATCTTATTTAAAAAGATATGATGAAAATGATAAATCTTTAGAAGCCTCATTCCTTATAGACAGTCCTAACACTGAGGCTTTGGCCGAATTTAAAAAGAAAACAGATAGCCTTGAAGGAAGTGTTAACGTTTCCTTTGTGGAAAGCAAATCGTTTTAGTAGTTAATAGTTATTGGTTATTAGTGAATAGATATTGATGAATGGTGATTAGATTTATCTATAAATTAAGTTAGAAATTTTTGACATATACCGGACATATGCCCCTGGCTTCAGTCTGGGGATTAAAAAAAAATAATATGTTTCCCGATTTCAACATAGAGAAAAGCAGATATGAAAGAAAGTTCGTCGTTGATGTGATGAATTATCATAGTATATATCAGCAGGTTATTTTGCATCCGGCAGCATTTAAGGAAATATATCACCCACGATTTATTAACAATATTTACTTGGATACCAATGAATTAGATTTCTATTTCGATAATGTATCAGGTAAAGGAAGTCGTAAAAAAGCAAGAATACGTTGGTATGGCGATATGTTTGGTAATATTGAAAAACCTGTTTTGGAATTTAAAGTTAGAGAAGGATTTTTGGGAAATAAATTGTCATTCCCACTTCAATCATTCATATTGGATGAGAATTTTACCCTCGACACTTTAAAATCTGTTTACGAAAAATCAGATCTTCCCGACTGGGCATATCAGGTATTGATGAAACTTAAACCATCTCTGTTAAACAGATATAAAAGAAAATATACCTTAAATTTCGATGGCGACTTCCGCCTAACCCTCGACAATGACCTTTCTTATCATTCTATTGGAGTAAATAATAATTCTTTTATGAAAAACTTTAAAAGCGATGATGTTATTGTTGAACTAAAATATGATTTCGAAAAGGATAAAAAGGCAACTCAAATAACAAATAAATTGCCTTTCCGCCTTACTAAGAGTTCAAAATATGTTAATGGTATCGACTATATGAACTATATGTTGACCTAAAATATTCATTTCTAATTTATATTAATTCTAAATTATTATTTTTGCCGACCAAATTTCAGGTGATGGCACAACTTTATAATAAGGTTAATAAGGAAGTTCTAAAAAAACGATTAGCCGAGGAAACTTTTAACAGAAAAACTATTTCTTTCTACCGCTATGTAATCATGGAGGATGTGAATGAATTTCGAGATGAACTTTATATAAATTTTTCCGACCTCAATTGCCTTGGCAGAATTTATGTCGCCAGAGAAGGAATAAATGCCCAAATGAGTGTTCCTGAGCATAATATGGATGAGTTTTTAAAATATATGGAAACTACTGCCTATTTAAAAAACATGCCCATTAAATACGCTGTAGAAGATGATGGAAAATCCTTCTACAAACTAATAGTCCGTTTGAGAAATAAAATTTTAGCCGACGGTCTTGATGATAATTCATATGATGTTACTAATGTTGGAAACCATTTAACAGCCCTCGAATTTCATAAACTTGCACAAAAAGAAGACACATTGGTAATTGATATGCGAAATCGTTATGAAAGCGAAATAGGCCATTTTAAAACAGCATATTGCCCCGATGTTGATACCTTCAGAGATGAAATTTTAATGGTAAGCGAGAAATTTAAGAATGAAAAAGATAAAAAAGTATTACTCTACTGCACTGGTGGTATAAGGTGTGAAAAAGCGAGTGCTTACTTAAAACATAAGGGATTTGAAGATGTAAACCAATTGCATGGAGGTGTAATTGAATATGCACGGCAAATTCAAAAACTAGATTTAAAATCTGAATACATTGGTAAGAATTTCGTTTTTGATAATCGTATGGGTGAGAAAATAGATGATCAAATTATTGGCAAATGTCACCAATGTGGCAATTCATCCGACAAACATGTTAATTGTGCCAATGATGCATGCCATCTGCTGTTTATACAATGCGACAAATGTGGAGAAAAATATGATAATTGTTGCTCCACCGAATGTTCTGATTTTATATCACTGCCTATTGAAATTCAGAAGAAAGAAAGAAAATCTAGAGTATTTAATGGTTCTAATAATAAATACAAAGGCTTAAAACTAAGTGAAGCCTCCTGTGGATTTTAGTGATTTGTTAAATAACAACTATCTATATTCCTGATTTTGTGTTTTTTATATTTACAAATTAAGTCTTAACACTTTTTTAACTAAAAATTTCTTAAATATTATTCAATGTTAAATAAAATGAATTACTTTTGCTGTTGTAAACATTTATTGTTGTAAACATCATTAATATGACAGATAAAATTAAAAAGGATCCGCGCATAAGTAAGCAGCAAAGAATGGTAATTGATATTTTCCATACAGCAAATTATCTGGATGACAAATTTTCAAAAATTTTGAAAGAATACGGAATTACTCATCCACAATTCAACATTATTAAAAATTTGCAAGCGGCTTATCCGGAACCAATGTCGGTAAAAGAAATTAAGGAAAATATAATGTTTTCAAATACCGACGTAACACGAATGATTGACCGTTTACTTTCCAAAGAATTATTAATTAGAAATGTTTGCCCCAAGAACAGAAGAAAAGTAGACATATTGATTAGCAAAAAGGGTTCGGATGTAATTGACAAAATTATGATTGAAAATGATAAAACTACAAATCGCTTCATTGAGGAAATGATTTCTGAGGAAGAAGCACTTAAAACATCTGAAATTTTAAGAAAACTAAGAAAATAAAAAAATTTAACTAAATATATGTTGTAAACATATGTTGTTTAAAACACTATTAAAATGAGAACTATAAAAACAAAAATAAATGCCCCAAAAGTTAATATGGGAGGCATAATGCTCGAACAGCCTTTACCTTACAGAGAAATAGATCAAATAGACCCTTTTCTTTTGGTTCATCACTGGAAGGACAAACTTAGCGGAGGGAAAAAACAACAGGACTTGGGTGTAGGACCTCATCCACATCGTGGGTTTTCACCTGTTACCATAATTTTTAAAGGAGCAGTACACCATCAGGATTCCAGAGGTAACAATAGTATAGTTACTGAAGGAGGAACCCAATGGATGAACAGTGGAATGGGAATAGTTCATAGCGAAAGGCCGTCAAAGGAACTTGCCGAAAATGGAGGCGACTTCGAATTTATACAATTTTGGGTCAATGCTCCGGCAAAAAACAAGATGGATACGCCTTCATATCAGCCACTTACCGAAGAAGAAACAATAAAAGTTGTAAGTGAGGATGGTAAAGTAACTGTGGGATTAGTGGCAGGTGAGTTTATGGGTAATAAGGGTAAAATTATTGCAAACAGTCCTTTAATGGTTCTGAGACTCGACATTGAAAAAGGAGGCAAAATGCAGATTCCTTTACCTGAAAATTTTAATGCTTTTATATATCAACTGGATGGTCACATTAAATTGAACTCATCTACCAATGCTGTAGCAAAAGATTTAGTTTGGTTTAATAATGACGGGAAATTTATTGAAATAGAAGGCAAAGAAAACACCCGGGCAATAATACTGGCAGGTGAGCCAATAAACGAACCCCTCAGAACTTACGGGCCCTTTGTAATGAATACTCAAAGCGAAATTATGGAAGCCATGAGAGATTATCAAATGGGAAAAATGGGTGTGTTAATAGAAGAATTTGAATAATAAAAATAAATTAATAACAATAATAAATTAAAAAAGATGAAAAAATTAAGTATTTTATTAAGCCTTGTGCTTATAGCGAGTTTAGGCATGTATGCCCAGAAAACGACTTATGGTTTCGACAAATCTCATACAAATGTAAGATTTGCAATTTCACATATGGTGATAGCCGAAGTTGATGGAAATTTTAGTGATTTTGAAGGAAAAGTAGTAAGCAGTAAGGAAGATTTTTCCGATGCAGAAATTTTCTTTAAAATTAATGTAGCTAGCATTAATACCGACGATGCTAAACGTGATGAGCATTTAAGAAGCCCCGATTTCTTTGATGTGGCCAATAATCCGAATATTACATTTAAAAGTACTTCCATGGAAAAGGTGTCACCAAAAAAGTATAAACTTACCGGCGATTTAACAATGAATGGTCAAACAAAAAGTATTACCTTAGATGTAAAATATGGAGGAACCATTGTTGACCCCTGGGGAAACACAAAAGTTGGCTTTAAACTTACTGCAAACATAAACCGTCTCAATTGGGGATTAAAATATAATAGCGTAATGGACTCCGGTGGATTGCTTATTGGGGAGGAAGTAGATATCGTTTGTAATGTGGAATTAATCAAACTTTAGTAATTTATTTTATTTGTAAAACTCCATTGAAATGAATAAGAAAGAGATAATTAAAGAATATCAGAAGGGTGATTTAACAGTTATTTGGAAACCACAAACATGTATACATGCAGCGGTTTGTGTATCAAAACTTCCCAAAGTTTATCAACCAGGTAAAAAGCCCTGGATTAATCTTGACAATGCTGAACAAGAGGAATTAATTGATCAGGTAAATGCTTGTCCTTCAGGTGCCTTATCTTATAAATTAAAAGGAGAAACTAGTAATCATAAAACACAAATTAAAATGGAAAAACCAGAAGTAGCCGGTAAAAGTCCAATGATAGTTGGTCTTGAGGAAGGTAAAAATTATGCATGGTGCGCATGCGGAAAATCATCAAACCAACCTTGGTGCGATGGTTCTCACAAAGGCAGCGGACATAGTCCGGTAATTTTCAAAGTTGAAGATTCAAAAAAGGGAGCAATGTGTATGTGTAAACAGAGCAAAAATAAACCATTCTGCGACGGATCTCATGCTAAAATATGATCTGAATTAATCGAACTAAACAAAAAATCCTCTCGCCTAAGGTGAGAGGATTTTTTTATTTCAATATATTAATGCCTCCTATCTCAGGCTCCAAAAGATTTACTCCGGTTTTTTCGGCTGCAACTCTTGCTCTTTCAATGGGTTCTGTCCATGAGTGGAGTGCCAGTTGGAATTTTCCCCAATGTATTGTCATCATGCTTGCTGAATTCAAATCAATACTTGCCTGAACCGACTGCTCTGGCAAGGCATGGATATTCTCCCAACTTTTATTGTACTGACCGCATTCTATCATGCTAAAATCGAAAGGACCATACTTATCCCCTATCATTTTAAAATGTTTTCCATAACCTGAATCAGCACCAAAATATACATTTACCGAATCTGTTTTTACTACCCAGGAACACCATAAAGTTGAGTTTCTGCTAAAACTTCTTCCTGAAAAATGTCGGGCCGGAGTGCTTACCAAAGTCAAACCATCAATACTATTTTCTTCCCACCAATCAACAACCGTTATTTTATTTTCATCGACACCCCATTTTTTCAAATGCAATTCAACACCAAGCGGCACAAAATACTGACCCACATTCTTATCCATTTTCTTTATGGAATTCATATCCAGATGATCATAATGATCATGAGAAATCAAAACTATATCGATGGGAGGTAAATCATCAACATCATAATTATTCGAATATTTGAAACTGCGGTTAGTAAAAGAAACCGGTGAGGCATAATCGCTAAAAACAGGATCTGTAATAATAGTCTTCCCTTTAATGCGCATTAATACTGTGGAATGACCAAACCAGGTATAAACAGCATTTGAATCGGAAGCAGATAAAAACTTTTCTTTATCGAATGCCAGAGTATTCATTAATTCAGGTTTGCCATTTTCTGGACCTTTGATGAATTCGTAAAAGTTCTTCCACATTGAACCCCCTTCTACCATTACAGGAGTGGGTTCCATATTTACAAATTTTCCATCCTTGAAGTTGGGTGAACTTTCATACTTTTTCAATTCTTCCTTGGAAATATTTCCGCCAAAGGCAGGATGAAAATTCACAAAAGCATAAACACTTATGCCAAGTATAATTATTATTGATATTATTATCATAGTAATTTTAAATAAAGTTTTCATTAGTAGTTATTAGCAGCGATAGTATTAATATCGCGGTTAGAAATTATTTTATTTGAGTAGGGCTTTAAAGTAATATTTATCATCGATTTTCCCAACTTTTCAGTTGTTGTTATCTGATTCGGAATAAGCAACTTAAGCAAAGGATACAATGGCTTTGAAAAAACATATAAGGCATTATATAATTTAGTTTTCGACTTTATCCCCTTCATGGGTTGTATGTATCCGGGACGGTATAAATATGCCTGCTTAAACCCTAATTTAACTATATCATTTTCAGTTTTACCTTTTACTCTTGCCCACATACTTCTGCCTTTTTCTGTAGAATCGGTACCTACTCCTGAAACATAAATAAATGTCATATTATCATTTAGTTTCCTGAGAGTTTTTGCTGCAGCCAAAGTAAAATCATAGGTAATTTTTTTGTATTTCTCCTCTTTCATGCCTGCTGCCGAAACACCCAACGAAAAATAACAAGCATCATAGCCTTTTAATTCAGTCTCCAAACTTGTGAAATCGGTAAAATCATCGTGAAGAATTTCTTTTACTTTAGTATTTTCTATTCCTAAACTACTTCTGTTTATAAGCAATATGGACTCTACATTTTCGCTATCTATACACTCATATAAAACTCCTTTTCCAACCATCCCGGTGGAACCGAATATTATAACTTTCAATTTTTTCATTTTAAATAAGATTATATTTTTTTTCAAGAAAACTTACCATCTCTTCATAATTTTCCATTTCTTCATTTATCAGCGACATGAAAAATGAACCAATAATCTGCATGAGCAATTGGGTTTCCATTTGAGGATTTTCAAAATTCAGTTCCTCAAAAATTTCGAAAATTATTCCCATGGCTTTTCCCATGAAACTACTGTTATGATATTTTTCTACTATTTCGTGGTTAGCAAACTTTATCGACATCTGCACCTTCCAGTAGGATGGATTTTTATCAATTATTGTTTTGGGGAAACGCAAAGTGGCCTTTAACCTCTCGTTAATATTATCAATTTGCAGCAAGTTGTCGAGTTCTGTGTTCATAATTGAAACTCCCTCTTCCACCAAATAATCAAGTAAACCTTCCTTACTTCCAAAATGCTTAAATATCAAGCCTTCAGAAACTCCCGCTTCATGGGCAATTTTATTTGTGGATGTACTATTGTATCCATCCTGTGCAAATAACTCCAGGGCTGTGTCTAATATTTTCCTCTGTTTTTCTGTCATAATTAAAGTGAGTAATCACTCACAAAAGTATTCTAATAATCTTCAGTACGGAATAAATTAACATTTTTTTTATTTTTCATTAAAAATAATCACTGCAAAAAAACTTCTGGAATCTTGTAATTATCTCACCTTATATGCTGATATTCTGTTTGTTAAAAATTATTGTTCAAAAACAATACACTAATTTTTACAAATTCTCGTCTTATCATTTTAAAGACGGAAACTTTTTAAAAAACACTACTTTTGCACGAGTTTAAAAAAACGCATATTAATGGCAGCATTGTTTTTTAAGGAATTAAGGAGTTTTTTAAGTTCTCTGATTGGATATATAGTTATCGGGGTATTCTTAGTTATTACGAGTTTATTTCTTTGGATATTACCCAACGATTTTAATGTACTCGACTATGGCTATGCTAATCTGGATAGTTTTTTCATACTAGCTCCTTTTGTATTTTTATTTCTTATACCGGCAGTTTCCATGCGAAGTTTTGCCGACGAAAAAAAGAGCGGAACTGATGAGTTATTATTCACTCGTCCCCTTTCCGAAGTACAAATAATTTTGGCAAAATATCTTGCCTCATTAAGTTTGGTAGTACTTGCCCTGCTTCCCACATTAGTATATTATGTATCGATATATTTCTTAGGTTTTCCTGTTGGCAATATCGACAGCGGTAGCTATTGGGGTTCATTTATCGGATTATTATTTCTTGCCGGCACACTTACTTCCATAGGGGTTTTTGCCAGTTCGCTTTCCTCTAACCAATTGGTTGCTTTTGTAGTTGCTGTTTTGTTAAGCGCTTTTGTTTATACGGGCTTCGAATTCATTTATTCACTGGAAATTTTTGGTCCGGTTGATTTGTTTATAAAGTCGCTGGGAATAAGCCATCATTATGGTTCCATTAGCCGTGGAGTTATCGATACGCGCGACATAGTTTACTTTATAAGTACTATCTTTCTTTTTTTATTTCTCACAAAATTTTCTCTTTCGAGGATGAAATGGTAAAATAATATTGACATGAAGGAAAAGAGGAATATAAAATCAAAATTATTAGTCCAGCTGGCACTGGTATTATTGATAATTGCATCTGCAAATTACATTAGCAGCATTGTTTTCACACGTTTCGACTTAACGGCTGAAAAGCGATATACACTAAGCGAGGAAACACTTGAAATAGTGAAAAATGTTGACGATATAATTTATTTCAGGGTTTACCTGGAAGGAGATTTTCCCGCCGGATTTAAACGCTTAAGGCGAGAAACCATGGAGATTCTTGATGAATTTAGAGCCTATAACAAAAATATTCAGTACGAGTTTATTAATCCTTCGGCGAGTAGTAGCCCAAAAGAGAGAAACGATACCTACACATTACTGGTTCAGCAGGGATTAAATCCAACTAACCTACAGGTTAAAACAAAAACCGGAATGGATCAACAGGTAATATTTCCGGGTAGTATAATTTCATATCGCGAAAATGAAATACCGGTGGAACTTCTTGATGCACAAATGAATACACCTCCGGAAGCCGTTTTAAACAACTCCATACAAGCACTGGAGTTTAAGTTTGCAAACGCAATTCATAAACTTATTCAAAGGAACAAACCGGTTATTGCCTTTATTGAAGGTCATGGTGAGTTAGATGAAAGAGAAACCTACGATATTGCTCAAACATTGAGTAAAGATTATGCTGTTGACCGTTTTCGTTTAGACGGACAGGTAAATTCTCTTTTAAAAAGAAGACTTGTTGACACTGCCAATCAGGAATACAGAATAGAACCAAAATATTCCGCAATTATAATTGCTAATCCCGATAGCCTTTTTGAAGGAAAAGACAGATTTATTATCGATCAGTATATTATGTATGGAGGCAAAGTACTTTGGCTTATCGATCCTGTTTTTGCCAGCATGGATTCCATTCAAAATAACGAAATGACGGTTGCTGTTGCTAAACCACTTGATTTACAATCGCAATTGTTTACCTATGGAGTAAAACTAAATAACGATTTGGTAACCGATTTGGTTTCGGCACCAATTCCGTTGAGAACCGGTCAGGTTGGAGGTAAGCCCAGAATAGATTTCTTTAATTGGTATTATTTCCCTGTGGTTACTCCTACTTCACGCCATCCTATTGTAAGGAATTTAAATGCCATTAAAACACAGTTTGTGAGCAGTATTGATACAACAATTGGTGGAGTTAAGAAAACTGCATTATTGCATACTTCACCATATTCCAGAACAATGCCTGCACCTGCAGTTATAAATCTAGGTATATTACGTCAGGAACCTGATGAAAGACTTTACAGAGGTCCGAGGGAAACCATAGCCGTTCTGCTTGAAGGTGAATTTACCTCCGACTTTAAAAACAGAATACCACCGGAAATTGCCGAGAGTAAAGAAATTGGTTTTAAAGTAAAGAGTGTAGAAACACAAATGATAGTTGTTTCAGATGGCGACATCATCAAAAACCAGTTTCAAATACCTGATGGTTACCCTCTTCCTTTGGGATACGATCAGTATACCAGAGAAACCTATGGTAATAAACAATTTATCTTAAATGCCCTTAGTTATCTTGTCGACGGACCTGGATTAATTGCCTCCAGAGTAAAAGATACACGTTTGAGAATGCTTGATAAAACCAAACTCAACGATGATAAATTATTATGGCAAATAATTAATATTGCAGTCCCGCTTATTTTGATATTCATACTTGCAGTATTGATGATTTGGAGTAGAAAAAGAAAATATTCAAGATAAAAATTGATATGAAAAAGAACCGAAATATAATTATCATAACCATTATACTTATAATTATTGCTGTAGCATTATTTATGCAAAATCATTACAGCACTCTCGATAAGTATGAAACTGATTTTAGTGTAAACGACACTGCCAGTATTACTAAGATATTTATTGCCGATAAGAATGTAAACGCTGTGACCATCAGCCGTGAAGGCGGTCATTGGATTTTAGACGGTGAAAGTTTAGCCAACACTAAAATTGTAAACACCTTATTATCAACCTTAAAGCGAATTAAAGTAAAGTCTCCAGTATCATTGGCAAGTCATAATAGTGTTGTAAAACGTCTTTCATCGATTGGTAAAAAAGTTGAGATTTATCAGGAAGTTTATGGTATTGATATGTTTGGAATTAAACTTTTCAAGCATGAAAAATTAACCAAAGTATTTTTTGTAGGTGATGTAACCAAAGATAATTTGGGAACCTATATGTTGATGGATGGAGCAGAAAGGCCATATATTGTTTATTTGCCAAACTTCAGAGGATTTATTAGTCCGCGTTTTAGTCCTATGATAGATGACTGGAGAAGCCATGTGGTTTTTAGTGATAAACTAGCAGATATTAAAAGTTTGAAACTTTATTTTGCCGACAGAGACTCAATGGGGTTCAAACTTGAAGTTATTGATGCAATGGGAAATTATGAAATTACCCGTTTGCGGGATGGAAGCAAAGTTGAATCCTACGATACTTTGAAGGTTTTAAATATGCTTACTTCCTTTGCTGATTTGAGATACGAATCACGACTCAATAACATTTTACCACCTCAAAAAATCGACTCCATAGTGAATTCTCCAAGTTTGTTCGAACTTACATTGGTTAACAAAGATGAGGACACTACTTATATGAAATGTTTTAAGAAGAATCGTATTTCGGAAGAAATTGCAAATCAGTATGAAAAACTTACACCCGTTGATCACGACAGGTTTTATGCTTTAATAAATGGTGGCGACGATTTTGTTTTAATGCAGTTTTATGTGTTCGACAAGGTTCTTTATCCTCTGGATTATTACCTTAAACCCTAAATATACAATAGAACCTAAAAATGTTCTATTGTATATCGACTAAGACTTTCATCCATTTTGTAAAAACCAAAATGGTGAAACTCTAAATCGGGATTACCCTTGCTAATGCAATAGTTCAACTCGTTCCTTACTTCCTATTTCATAAATAGGGTTAAATAATTTCGGTTTTACATTCTCTGCAATAGAGTTTGGGAGTTTTTCTGCGAAGCGGAATTACAAACAATACCGCAATCAAAATAATAAAAATTCTAAGGAATACATTTCTGGTTCGTCCTAAACCAATATTTGTTGAACCACAACGCGGACAAATAGTAATTTGTTTTTCTACTTCTATCTTATCTTTTAAAATTATTCTGGATTTTTCTAAATCTTCCTCATTAATAACTAGTTGTGGGCCATCTCCATAAACAGTATAATAATCAGGCTTTAAAGTTGAAAATATTTCATTCTTTATAAAACAGTGAATTCCCTCATTTTCAAGCCTGCCCTTTAAAATATAGGCTTCCTGGATATTTTCACAAGTTAGTAAGGTGATTGTTTTCATAGTGATAAAATCTTATTCCAAAATTATATTTTAAATCGGAATATTTATTAACTTTATGGTTTTAATATAATACCATTGTGATTTTTTATTCATATTGATATTCAAAAACACAAACATCCTATGAAAATATTTAAACCCATTGGACATGAAAGCCTTAAATTGTTTTTATTGTTAGTTTTATGCCTAAGCCTTTTAGTTCCTTCTAACTTAAAATCACAAGACATTTTAAAAGTATCAGAAGTTTATGATTATGACGTGGGTGACATTTATCAATACAGAACCAATGAATTGCCAAAGGGTGGTTGGAGTTGGGTAAAATTTTCAACATATACAATAACATTAAAATATTATTCAACCAATAATGACACATTATTTTATCACAGAGATTACAAAATCCAGTGGAAAGCATACGAAAATGATGAATGGGATATAAGTTATAATCAAGATATTATATATTTTACTAATCTTGACTCTTTAGTTAACGGTGGTCAGATAGACAGTGTTTATACTGATACTAGTTTATTTAATGGGAGACAGATCAACAGCAATGTCACTTATGAAAACAGGTATGTCATAACAAAATCATTCGTTAAAGGATGTGGGCTAGGTTTTGAGTATAGATATGATACAATGTCTGATTACACTCGTTACAACAAATTAATCTACTTCAAGAAAGGTCAGGAAGAATGGGGAAAGTTACTACCTCCACCGGTGGAAAATATTTCAACTGTGGCTGAAATCTATGATTTTGATATTGGGGATGTATTTCACTTTGAAGAAGAACAAGATTCATACTTTGCGGAAGTAAACTTTTGGGCAATCATTAATACGAGAATAATTAATAAATATTACTCACCAAATAATGATACAGTTTTCTATGAAAGAGATATTGAAAAGAAAATTAGGTCTTATTATGACACAATATTTGAATTTTTTCACGATACAATATTTTACACAAACCTGGATTCATTAATTAATAATGGACAAATCGATTCAACTTACAGTATACCAGATGAATATAATGGCAGGCAAACAAATATAAGATATACACGCGAAGGTGAATCTTATACTACAATTAAATATTCTGTTGGATGTGGAATATCCTACGATCATATTATTGATCCTAAGATTCATTGGTATTTTTGGACTCTTGACTTAGTTTACTTCAAAAAAGGAACTGAAGAATGGGGAACTCCCGAATATGTATCTCCTGAGTATATTGAAACAATTAATGATAAATACAATTTGCAAATTTATCCCAACCCTGCTAATAACTTTGTAACTATCGAGAGTAAAACAAAAATTAAATCGGTTAGCATTTTATCGTTTCAGGGCAAACGGATAAAATCTTTTACTGTAGAAAGTAAAAATGCAAGTATTGATATTAGTGGATTAACTTCAAATATCTATATACTTGAAATTGATTTTGGTGATAATTTAGTCCATAAGAAACTGATAAAAGAATAAATTAATTATGAAAAAACTTACAATATTGCTTATCATTTTACAACTAGGAAATTCATTATTTTCTCAATGCTATTTTCAAGAAACCTATGGATATTCAAATTCTGAAAGTTCGCGTTGCTATACTTCAACTCTTAATAATAACTTACTGATTGTTGGGTCATGGCAGGATTATATATCTTGCAATCCTCAGTGGGATTACGGTATTAATCAACTTTACATTTTGGAAATTGACACTTGTGGTAGTATTATAAAAGAAAAAACCATACAAAACGACACGGATAAGATTATTTCATTTATTGATGTTTTGGACTCAAGTAACTACCTTCTTTTAGGAAGTATGGGTATCCCATGTGAAAACCCATATTTCGGATTCATGCAAATCTCTAGTGAGGGTGAGATAATTAATAGTGAAATTTTTGGAGAAGATTATGAAGGGCTTTGTGAAGATGCAACCAAATTGACAAATAATAATTATGTTATGGTTGGAGATGATTTAGTTTTAGTTGTAAATAGTGAGGGCGATGCAATTACTTCAAGAAGAATTAACTTCTCAAAGAACTATTCATACTTAAAATTGAAAAAAGTTATTAATATACCTGAAACTAATGATGTAATAATACTTGGAGATCTTAACTACCCTTTTGATCTAATTTTAATGAAACTTGATAAAGATTTAAATACGGTATGGGAACAGATTTATGATTACTCAACCTTTGATCACACTTATGGCTGTATGGGACTAACTGAAGATAACTCCATATTACTTTCAAATACATTTCCCGATACAACTATAGATAGTCATGTTTATCAAAAAAATCAAATTCTTAAACTTAATGAGAATGGAGACCCTCTATGGAGCCAATTTTATCACGGAATGGACTCAATTGCTCTTTTTAATATAGGAGAAATTAAAGACACTAAAGAAATAATAGTATCCGGTATTTACGATCGAGATTCAATTGACTATACTAATAATAATGATATATATTTTATGAGACTTGATAGTTTAGGAAACTTTATTAATGATACTGAATTTG
>JBFFLX010000061.1:0-19100 GCA_041554435.1 Bacteroidales bacterium | reverse complement strand
GTATTTTGTAAAATCCATCATTCCTGCCGGAACCTTGAACTTAATGTTTATGTTTATTAAACTGTCGGCTTCAATATTTGCTTCTTCTGCATGGAAAAAAATTATCTGATTAATTATTCCGGTTATTGAACTTAGTTCTTCTATGTCAGTCCTAAGGTTTGATTGCACATCGCCTCCAATAATAAATTCGGCACCTTGTTTTTTCATGGGGCCAGCAGGATAATTATTAACAATTCCGCCATCAACAAGATAATGGCCATCGTATAAAGTTGGTGAAAAGTATGCAGGTATCGACATGCTAGATCGAATAGCCATAGGGAGGTACCCACTTTGTATAATTTCTGCCTTTCCGTTAAAGAGGTTTGCGCCAACACAAAAGAAAGGGGTTTGAAGTTTGCTAAAGTCAGTTATGTTCCATGCCGGAGAAAAGTATTTGTTCAACATTAGATTAACTTGTTGTCCGTAGTACATCGACTTGTTTATCCCTACTTTCTTCTTTTCGAATGGAAGGGATATTATTGAGAGTTCAAAAAACTCTTTTTCTTCGTATGCAATATATTTTCTGGGGATGTCATCTTTTAGTATGGCATCCCAATCCTGTTGCTCAATAATTTTTTGTATTTCATCAGGGCTATATCCAATGGCATACAATCCGCCCATAATGCTACCAATACTTGTTCCCCCGATATAATCTATGGGAAGGCCAACTTCCTGAAAAACTCTGAGCATTCCAATATAGGCAAATCCTTTTGCGCCTCCACCACTTAATACCAATCCTATCTTAGGACGCTTTTTTTTTGTAGGGCTCTTTTTGTTCTCGGAAAAAACGGGATTTCCTATTGTAAATAATACTAAAACAATCAGGAAATTAATAATTGCTTTATTAAACATAAACCATTGATTGATGATAAGTTCACACAAATATAATTGAATTTCACAGATATTTGTAGTTCAATGATTATTTAAATTCAGTAAGAAAGCATAGCCACTTTATTCCTTGCTCTATATTTCTATAACATATTATCCTTTAGGTTTAGCAATCCACGATGGAATATTAATTCCTTTTTTTGGTCCTTGAGGTACGTTTTGAGAATTGTCTTGAAATATGCCGAACTTGGTAGGTTTCCCCGGGGGGCTGAATGGCAAGTCGAAAGCCTGAAATAGAAATAATGGAATTGTTGTTTTGTTTCCTCCATACTGACCATCCAGCCAACTAAATATTTGCTTGGTTACCTTCACTTGATTCTCTTCACCAAAAGAGGCATCATAGCCTGTTTCACCAACATAAACACTTGGAGAACCACCTAGTTCATTGTCCACAGTGTGAAAATATTTAATGTCGTATCCAAAGTCAGTTTTGTTTCCACCTTCTGTATATTGGTTAAAAAACACAAAGGCTTGTCCTGAATTCCACTTGGAACTCCAGTGCTCATTAATATATTTTACTGTTGTAAACGAAACCGGATTTGCGGCTGAATCAGATGTATAGTTTGAAATTGTTGTTGAAACAGGTATTTCCGGCATTCCGGCTTCGGCAAGGGAGGCTTTCAAATTTTCAAATGATTGGGGTATCCATTTAGTAATATAGTTCTTAAATGCAGTTGCATCTCCAGGTGCCACACGATCAACTTCATTACTCAAAAGTATAAGCTTGAGGTATTTTTTAGTGTTTTCAACTGAGCCAAAAGCCTCTGTTATCACTTTAACCCATTTGTCGGTATAGGCTTTGTTAACCATTAAACCAGGATCATTTCCAATATTAAGGCTGGAAGTTGCTGTACCCAATGAGAGTTCTATCTTGAGTTGAGGATGTGACAATATATATTCAATTACCGGATATAATGTAGGAGAAATAATTGTGTCGGGAGTTCCAATACCAACATCATGATAGGTTCGGATGAGTTTGAAATACTTTGTTATCTCATCTAAATCCTTTTCAATATTTCTGTTTTTTCTAATTGCCCAGGTTTCATAGTTAATACCAACATTATAACTAAACGGACTATTGTTAGGAATTAAATCCGAACTATTTGTAACAGTTAAGTTTGCTGATGTTTGAGTGATATTTCCATGGGAGTCTTTAACTTCAATATTTACAAGGTATTCACCTTCAGCAGTAAAAATATTCTCATGAAGTTTTTCGGTTACCCACTCGGTTTCCCAAACACCGTCGTTCTCCCAATCCAATCTAATTTGCAGGCTCTCGCTACCATCTTCTTCATCCCAACTTCCATTGGCATCTATAGTAAAAGTTGTGCTAGTTGAACCAATAGATGGGTGAATGCCAACACTCGCTTGTGGTTGATTGTTATTTTTTTTGCATGAAGTTTGAGTAATTATCAGAGCAGAAAGTAATATAAAAGTATATGCTGCCTTAGTAATAAAATTAGTCATATTGATAATAGTTTTTATTAAAGTTGATTAAAGTATTAGAAGTGAGTCAAATGTAATCAAATAAATATATGATGTGGAAAAAGAAATAATTATTACTACATGCCGCTAACAGAGGGGTTTTTATATGATTTAGGCTGCTTATTATTTACTCGAATTAGAATTATTTTTGTAATAAAACGTTAATATTTAGCAATTTATTTATAATAAGTCTAAATAAGCCTATATTCGCAACTTACTAATCATAAATATATGAATACTAAAAAATTACTGTTTTTATTACTTTCTGTTTTAATAATCTCTAGCATGGGATGTAAGAAAGACAATGTAAGCGATTCGCCGAATCAGGATTTGGAACTTCAGGAAACGGATTATCCCGGAATCATGATGACGCTTGCTGCAATAAGTTATGCTTCTGATGGCTTTACAGAAACTACCATAAGAAATGACATTGTCCAGTTACTGAAAGAAAAGGAATTGGGGACCAAAGGAAACTGGAAACTTGTCTGGGGTCCTGGCATTTCACCTGACTCCGCTAATATGGCCTTTGTAGCTAAAGCAGATACTGATCCCGTTAGTTTTGCTCTTGTATTACGTGGGACTAACCCACATAGTCCGGATGGTGTATTGCAGGATTTAGATGCTTTTAAACTTGTTAGATACCCCGGTGGTGAAACAAATGATTCTATTTCACATGGTGCCGAATTAGGGATGTCAAACATATTAAATACTGCAGATGCAAGAACAAACAGGAGTTTGGAATGGTTTCTCGATTCTATACCATCTGAACCTAAAACAACCATATTTGTAACTGGTCATAGCCAGGGAGGATATCTGGCTCCAATAATGGCTTATTGGGTCATGAATAATCAGAGTTTCAATAATAAATTTATAGTAAGAACATATACATATGCTGGACCCACAGTATGGAATTATGGATTTACAAAAAATTTCAAAACATCACTTTCTCAAAATGGTGGATCTTTAAATATGTATGTCAATAAGTTGGATGTAATTCCATATTTCTGGTATAATTTACCTGCTATTAAGGAAAATCACATTCCTGTTACTGTTCCCGGTGATATTTATTTTGGATATAATCTGTCAGATTCTACTCTGAAACACAAAAAAATTAAATATTGTTCTTTAGCCGATACGATTTCCATCGGCTCAATTGCCATAGATACCACAGAGCACCCTCAAACATCCGTCGACTCCAATGCATGGTATAAAAAATGGATGGCAGTTGAGCATAATCATAATAACTATTTATTGCTGTTGGGTGAAAATCCTGTGCCTTTTTAGAAACATATATTTTATAAATATGCCTGGCTGATTGAAATTTTATTTAAATATGATTTACAATTCCGGGTGAACAAATGCAATCTTTCGACGGATAGTTATAATAGCCGCAAGGGAAGGGGTTCATATTATTTATATAAATATTGCTTTATATTTATATGAAATTTGTTTATAATTCCCTTTTTGGAAAGTTTTCCATAAAATAACTTAACTCCCCAGGAGCATCATATCCAGAGCCTATATAACCCATAAACTCGTGATCCACAACTAACATATTCATCTCATTCCGGCTCAAGGGCCACATAAGATCATATGTACTACTAGAAATGGTTTCATTAGGTCTTATCCAACCTCCAAAACTAGATGCATTTTCAATTGGCAAACTGTTTGGTACATCAAAAACGTATCTTAAAATCAGATATAGTTTAGACATTTCAGGTATATAACCAGCATAATATTCATTATAATCTGCTACACCGTTAATTATCTCATCGTCAGTCATTGCAGCAATCTGACTGGCACTCTCAAGCAAATTATAGTTATCGTTTTCGCTATAAGCTGATTCATCGGTCCAAGCTTTTACTGATTCAACCTGTTCAATAAATTTACCCCCTAGAGGAGTTTTATCTCCTTTGCTTACTTTTCCAAAATCCGGTGTTGTTAAAAGAATATGAGTGCTATCATCGCAACAATCCCAATCAGAGTCAAGGTCATGGTCCAAAGCATCTGTGGCATCCCAAAAATCTGGTTTTGTTCTGGTTGATGGTAATATTCCGGCAAATGTTCTGGGATTTCTAGCCTGAAAATCATCAGGTAGAGTGATATTTTCAAAAAACTTAACGGTCCCGGTAAAATCCGAATTGCCCTCCGAATTATACATTGACGGCATCATATAAGTGTCGTCGTCCGTAAAACCACCCTCTGCATAGGTTGTTATTGTTTTTCCTTCATTTACTTTCCAGGCTTCGTAGTAAGTAATATCGAAATCCTTGTATTCATTTGGACATTCTTTATTAATTGTCCGTTTTATTCTTATTTCCTGAACAAAATAACCTCCTTTAGGTGAAGCAAACTTTAAAATAAACTGAACTGCCCATTTATATCCGCCACAATCTGAATTTGTTGGACCTTCAATATTTTTTATTACCATGTCGGATTTGGGGGTCGTGCTAATATCATCACATGCCTGAAAGTAAGTCATGAATGATATTGTAAATGCTATCATTAGCAAATAGTGAAGTGGTTTGATTCTCTTATTCATAATACTTAGTTTTGTTTGTATTTGCCTGATTTGTATAGTATTGAACCCAAAGATATATATAAAACAGAATAAATGCAAGTGCACTATGCTAAACAACATAGTAGAGAATGTTTATTGTTAGATAAATATATTGTTAAAAAATATCAAATAATTAGAAAGTGATTATATTTGTTGCGTTAAAATAAAGGTAATATGTGGTTAAACAATTTTAAAAGTTCCAATTGTCTAATTGTAAATGCCTCAGAGTATGATTAATATATGTTGGCAGACACAGGATAATTAGCCGGCTTAATTAATATAGTTTAATAAATTGATTATAAATTAACAGGATTATCATTATGAAATATTTAGCACTCCCCATTCTGGTTTTTTCAATATTATTAACATCAATAGGATGTAAAAAGGATACTAATAAAGAACCAGACATTGTAACAACAACTCCTGAAATTATTAATCTTACTGCTGATAAGAATGAGATTAAATATGGAGGTGAAGACCCTGCAATTATAAGTTGTGATGCATCAGGGGGAAATTTAAGTTATCAGTGGGAAGTTGATCTGGGAGATATTTTTGTTCTCAACGATGACGGTTCTCAGGTTCGGTTCACAGGATCGGAATGTTGCATTGGCGAAAAGATTATAAAGTGTACGGTAACAAACGATAAAGGGTCTGTTTCCAAAATAATAGCTATTAACATTTTTATACCGTAAATCTTATCAGTTTGATATATAAACTTTAATTAAAAATACATGAAAACTCTTAGTATTACATTTCTATTTTTAGTTACATTTATTTTTAATTTAAGCACCCTTTACGGGCAATGTTGTGCTGCAGGAAATCCTATTTCTGATGACGGGTCCACAGCAGGAGGAGGAAAAAACAAACTGGAAACCTCTTTGTATAGCACTTATAGTTATTCTGACATTTATTATAACGGAAATAAGAAATCAGATTATGAATATATTGATTATTCATACTATCTGTTTTCATCGGTTAATCTTTCTTATGGTGTTACTCAGAGGCTTAAATTAACGGCAGAGATAGGATACTTTTTTGCTAAGGCACAATATTTTGTTTTTGATCAGAACAGAAATGCTACAGGCCTAGGCGATTTGGTGTTAGGTGCTCAGTATCTGGTATATAAAAATAAACCAAAATCATTTAACATTTTTCCCAGGTTTAGAGTCACATTACCAGTTGGAAAATTTGATCAGATTGATGGATCAGTAGTGTTACCTATCGATATTCAACCCTCATCCGGAAGTTTTAAATACCATTTTGGATTTATTATGTCTAAGTTATTTATGAGAGGTAACCTGGCTCTTTTCTTTGATAATTCTATAGAGTTTTCGCAACGTATTCAAACAAGCCGTACAAATTACAAATACGGAAATCTTTATAATAATAGTTTGTATGCCGGTTATAAAGTACATCCGAAACTTACTACTTCATTACAGTTAAGAAGTCAGTACAGGGAAAGAGCATCTGACAAAAACAAGGAATTAATAAACGCAACCGGGGGCCATGTTATGTTCTCAGCCTTGCAATTAAGGTATATGATTGCTCCCAAATGGAATGTGATGCTTAAATATGAGTTACCCATTTATAAAAATATGAACGGAACACAATTAACCAATAACTATGTTGTTTCATTGAGGGTTTCTAAGAATTTCGATTTTTCTAAAATGTAAAAAATAAATGAAATCTATATCTTAGATTAATTTTAAAGTAATCCGGTTTAATGATTTATCAAATGACTAATAAGGAGATTATGCCTTTATTATTAGTAAAACTTAATTTCTTTTGAATAATTATTTTTGAATTACGATTTTAATTGGAGCGAATCTTTTGCTGTTGTTGAATAATTGCACGACATATAAACCCGAATCAAGTTCATCCACTCCAATTTCCAGATAGCCCTCCATAATATTTACATTCCTTTTCATTACCAAACTTCCTTTAAGGTCGTAAATTGTTAATTCGATATTATCTGAAATAAGTTCATTTGTTTGTATTGTTAATTTGTTGGAAGTTGGATTAGGGAATGCAGAAACAGTTATTTCATTGTTTTCTTTAATACTCACTGGCTTCAAATGGTAATTCACGGTTACTTTGGCTTCAATTGGGTCTGAAGGTAAACTGTAGTCGTATATAATATAAGTAATGGAAGTTAATCCCGGAGGAAGAGGAGGTAGTTCAAATCTACGATAGTGCACTACATGCGATGCAAAGGAATAATCTTCTTCTCCTGCCTCTATTGTTGCTGGGTAATCTGTAGTATCAGTTTCGGGCCAGCATTTTATGCCAAAACAAAAATAATCAACAGTACTGTCAGCAATTGTATGCACGACTTTTCTCAGATATAGATTCAATGTTCTATTGGTATTATTAACCATTGTAAAATTTTTTGTCAAATCGATGATTGTTGTGTCATCGCTGAATATTGTAATTTCAGCGTCGTTTACAACGGTATTATCATACCTGTCGATTATCTGCAAATCTTGTGCTGTTAGGATAATTGATAAGTTAAATAGTATAACCGTTAAAAGTGCTCCAATTCTATGCATAGTTTATTAAGATTTGAAGCAAAAATAAATAATTTTTAATGCGAACTACTGATTAGGGCAAAATTGATATTACTGGCCCCAACTTTCTCTATCCAAACTTCTGTATTGTATTGCCTCAGCAATGTGATTGGATTTTATCTCTGTTGAGACATCAAGGTCGGCTATAGTGCGGCTAACTTTTTTAATCCTGTCGAAGGCTCTTGCTGACAGGCTCAATCTTTCCATTGCTTTTTTCAACAGACTAAGGCCTTCATTATCCAACTGACAATATTTATCAATATCCTTGGATGTCATTTGGGCATTGCAAAAAATATCTTCCCGATCTGTAAATCTCAGGTCTTGTGCTTTTCTTGCTTCAATCACACGATTTCTTATTTCATGGCTTTTTTCACCTTTGGGAGTAATTGCCAAATCCTTAAAAGGAACAGGTGTAACTTCCACATGTAAATCTATTCTGTCCATCAGTGGACCTGAAATTTTATTTAAATATGATTTTACAATTCCGGGTGAACAAACGCATTCTTTCGACGGATCATTATAATAGCCGCAAGGGCAGGGGTTCATACTTGCAATAAGCATAAAACTTGCCGGGAAATTTACTGTTACTCTTGCTCTTGAAATTGTTACTACCCTGTCTTCCATAGGCTGACGCATAACTTCTAAAACTGTGCGCTTAAATTCGGGAAGTTCATCCAGAAAGAGAACACCATTTTGGGCGAGAGAAATCTCTCCGGGTTGAGGATAAGTTCCTCCACCAACTAGTCCGGCATCACTAATAGTATGGTGTGGCGACCGGAAAGGCCTCTCTGAAACTAAAGAGATATTTTCCTTTAATATTCCTGCCACAGAGTGGATTTTTGTAGTTTCCAATGCTTCATTTAACCCCATAGGGGGAAGAATTGATGGTAGCCTTTTAGCAAGCATGGTTTTTCCTGAGCCGGGAGGACCAATCATAATTAAATTATGTCCACCCGAAGCCGCAATTTCCAATGCCCTTTTAATGTTCTCCTGACCTTTAACGTCTTCAAAATCAAAGGAGTAATTGTTTGTTAATGATAAAAACTGTTCTTTCAAATCCACATCAAATGGTTGCGCATCCGATTCTTCATTTATCAATTCAATAACATCCTTTAAATGCTTCATTCCAAAAACATCTATGCCTTCAACTACAGCAGCTTCTTTTGCATTTTCCACAGGAACAATTAGCCGTTTTAGCCCTGCATCTCTGGCTTTTATGGCCATGGGCAGAGCACCTTTGATGCGCTTTATGCCGCCATCCAGCGATAGTTCACCCATTATCATATACTCAGAAATGTCGTCATTGGTAAGTTGGCCTGAAGCGGCAAGCATTCCAATGGCAATTGGTAAATCGTAAGCAGAGCCTTCCTTTTTTATATCGGCAGGAGCCATATTTACCACTATACGCAGTTTTGGATAATGAAGATCATTATTAATCAAAGCAGAAATTATGCGTGTTTGACTCTCTTTAACTGCATTATCAGCAAGTCCTACAAGGTGAAATCCTGTTCCACCACTAATATTAACCTCTATGGTAATTAATATTGCGTTAATTCCTTCTATGGCGCTGCCAAAAGTTTTTACTAGCATAAGGGTCGTTGTTAAGTAGTTATTCCAATTATTTAGGGTTATTAAAAAAAAGATAGCCCTGGATTTTTATTATGATTGTCAAATTTAATGAAAAATAATTAATATCTCAACACCTTTAACTTTAATTAATTATGTGTCGTAAAATATTGAAAGTAATGTGGAAATAGTTTGTTGATTTTCTTAACAATTACTAAAAAAATAGTATTGATATTTCCCTTTTAATACTTTTGTATCCTTCTAAATAACAAATCAAATAATATGATGAGAACACTAATTTTTGGACTAATTTTTACTTTTTCTGTGATTGCTGCTACTGCACAAGAAGCCACAGAATATTATATGAGTAAAACTGTAAATCAATCTTTTGAGAAAACTACAATGCTTGTAAAGGATGCCCTAAAAGAGCAAGGATTTGGAGTAATTACCGAAATAGAAATGGATGAGAAGTTAAAGGAGAAAATTCCTGATGCTAATATTAAACCTTATCGTATACTCGGTGTTTGTAATCCCGGCTATGCCTATGAAACTATAAAAGTAGAAGAAAATATTGGCTTATTTCTTCCTTGTAAAGTACTCATAAAACAAATTGACGCAAATAAAACAGAAGTGGTTATGGTTAATCCTTCAGTTTTAATGGGAATGCTGGGTAATGATTCACTTACTGATGTGGCTGCTAAAGTTACGAAGAAGTTTAAAAAAGCCCTCGCTGATATTTAATAAAATCAATAAAGGTAATAACAGGGCTAATTTTATATTTTTGCCAAAAATAAATGATGATGCATTCGGTAGAGATTAAGAATCTGGTTAAATTATACGGTAGTCAAAAGGCCCTTGATGATGTTAATATTAGTATAGATAAGGGTGAAGTTGTTGGACTGCTGGGACCAAACGGAGCAGGGAAATCAACTTTGATGAAAATTCTTACAGCCTATATTCCTGCTACTTCAGGAAGTGTTTTGGTTAATGGTCAGAATGTTGATGATTTTCAGTTGGAGATTCGCCAACAGTTGGGTTATCTTCCGGAAAATAATCCTCTTTATACCGATATGTACATTAAAGAATACCTGTCGTTTGTGCTTAAAATGTATTCCACATCTTTCAATATCAAACAACGTGTTGCGGAAATGATAGAACTTACTGGCCTGGGCAGAGAACAGAAGAAGAAAATAGGTGCATTATCAAAGGGTTATCGTCAAAGGGTAGGATTAGCCCAGGCCTTAATTCATGATCCGGAATTGCTAATACTCGATGAACCTACTTCCGGTCTTGATCCAAATCAGTTGGTCGACATCAGGAATATAATCTCCGAATTGGGAAAAACAAAAACCATTTTGCTGTCGACACATATCATGCAGGAAGTTGAAGCAGTTTGCGATAGAGTCATTATTATTGATAAAGGTAAAATTGTTGCCGACGATAATACGGCTCACCTTTCACAGTTGGGAAGCGCTAAAGGCGGAATCAAAGTAGAATTTAAAGAAGTAGTAAAAAATTCAGAATTACTAAAAATATCTTCCGTCGACTCAGTGGAAAAAGTTAATGACCATATCTGGATACTACGGTCAAAATCCAATAAAGATATACGCGAGGACATATTTAAGTTCGCAGTAGAAAAGGGTTTAAGCGTTCTGTCTCAATCGCAAACAGAGTCGAGTATGGAAGATGTTTTCCGGAATTTGACAAATCTTAGCGAATCATAAAAAACATGAAATAATTACTTAACCGCAGAGCACGCTAAGTTAATCGCAGAGAACGCAAAGAAAATATGAGTTTCCTCTTTGCGAACTTAGCGTCCCGAGGCCTCGGGATTCTTGTCCTTTGCGGTTAAACTAAAACGTGAATATTAATTAACCGCAGAGAACCCAGAGTAAATTTGAGTTAATACTTTGCGTCCTTCGCGGATTCTTAGCGCTCTTTGCGGTTAAATAAAAAAATAGTATCTTTACTCTAATATTTTCGTAACCCCCTAAACCTAAATATTTTAAAATGAATGAAAACGAAATCTCAAAAACAATTCTCGATTGTGCAATTAAAGTACATAAAGCCTTAGGCCCTGGATTACTTGAAAGTGCGTATGAAGAATGCCTTTACTACGAACTCAGAAATAAAAATTTATACGTTGAAAAGCAAAAACCTTTACCGCTCATATATAAAGAAGTGAATCTTGATATTGGTTATCGAGTTGATTTATTTGTAGAAAGAAAAGTTGTTGTTGAATTAAAGTCGGTGGAAGCACTTAATGACGTTCATCTGGCACAAATCCTGACATATCTAAGGTTGTCAGGATGTAAACTTGGATTGTTAATTAATTTCAACGTAAGTCTTCTCAAGAATGGAATAAGGCGTGTTGTTAATAATTTGTGAGCACATAATTTTATACTGCGAAAAATAATTAATAAAGAACTTTGCGGTTAAATTAAAACGTGAATATTACTTAACCGCAGAGAACGCAGAGTAAATTTGAATTAATACTTTGCGTCCTTCGCGGATTCTTGGCGCCCTTTGCGGTTAAATAAAAAGTGAATTATTATTTAACCGCAGAGCACGCAAAGTTAATCGCTGAGCACGCAAAGAAGTTTTTGAGTTAATATTTAGCGCCTTTTGCCGTTAAATAAAAACGTGAATATTACTTAACCGCAGAGAACGCAGAGTAAATTTGAGTTAATACTTTGCGTCCTTCGCGGATTCTTGGCGCCCTTTGCGGTTAAATAAAAAGTGAATTATTGTTTAACCACAGAGTACGCAATTGACTAATTAACCCATTAACATCACTGTTACAAATAGATTATTTATAGAGTCATGTATTGAAAAAGACAAATAATTTCACAATTTTTTGTTATAATTTTCTAATTTCTTCTTTGAAATAGATTTTTATATATTTTTGCACTTCTCTTTAGGAGAAAATTTAGTGGAAAGATTTGATTGATTGCAACCACAATAAAAAATGCTAAACCAAGCTTTAGCCTCGCCAATCAAACATTTTTCCCAGGTTTAAATTTAAAATTTTAGATATGTCATATTTATTTACGTCTGAATCTGTGTCGGAAGGACATCCGGATAAGGTTTCAGATCAAATATCAGATGCTATGCTGGATTATTTTTTGGCATACGACAGAAACTCAAAAGTAGCTGTTGAAACTTTAGTAACCACTGGTCAGGTTGTTGTGGCAGGAGAGGTTTACTCCAAGTCTTATGTTGATGTTCAGGGAGTTACGCGCGAGGTTATCAACAAAATTGGTTATACCAAAAGTGAGTATATGTTCGATGGTAACTCATGTGGAGTTTTGTCGGCAATACACGAACAGTCGGGCGATATCCGTCAGGGTGTTGAACGTGAAGATCCTCTAAACCAGGGTGCCGGCGACCAGGGAATGATGTTCGGCTACGCATGTAGTGAAACCGATAATTATATGCCACTGTCGTTGGAACTTTCTCATCTTTTGGTTTACGAACTTGCTGAAATTCGTCGTGAAGGAAAAGATATGTTATATTTACGTCCCGACTCGAAATCGCAGGTTACCATAGAATACAATGATGAAAATATTCCTGTTAGAATTGATACTATTGTTGTTTCTACTCAACACGATGATTTTGATGAGGATGAGGCAATGTTAGCCAAAATTCGTAAGGACGTTATTGAAATATTAGTTCCAAGAGTATATAAACTTCTTCCTGAAAATGTGCAGGCACTTTTCGATGATAATATCACCTATCATGTAAATCCAACAGGTAAATTTGTAATCGGAGGACCTCATGGTGATACCGGTTTAACCGGAAGGAAAATTATTGTTGATACTTATGGCGGAAAGGGTGCTCATGGTGGAGGTGCTTTCTCAGGAAAAGATCCATCGAAAGTTGACAGAAGTGCTGCTTACGCAAGTCGTCATATTGCGAAAAATTTAGTTGCAGCAGGTGTTTGTAATGAAGTATTGGTTCAGGTTTCCTATGCAATTGGAGTTGCAAAACCTATGAATATTTTCATAAACACTTATGGAACGGCAAATAATGGCTTGAGCGATAATTATATTGCTGACAAAGTTGCTGAGATTTTTGATATGCGCCCTAAAGCAATTGAAGAAAGATTGAAATTGAGAAATCCTATTTATCTGGAAACTGCTGCCTATGGACATATGGGAAGAGAGAACAGAACTATTACTAAAACTTTCACATCACCTTACGAAGGTAATCTGGATATTGAAGTTGAACTCTTTACTTGGGAAGCACTTGACTATGTTGAAAAAGTAAAAGAAACTTTTGGTTTATAGTTTCTTTGAATCATAAATAAAAAAAAGACAGTCCGGTTTGGGCTGTCTTTTTTTTTAACAATATTTTCAAAATTTAAGATAAAGCTTCATTTATAATCTCATCATCAGCAATATTAGGCAATGTTACTTTAAGGTTTGGATTTTCTTCCATGGCTCTTTTAATGGCGAAAGTTGCGCCTTCATTTCTTGCCCAGTTACGGCGTGAAATTCCGTTATTTACATCCCAGAATAGCATGGATTTTAATCTCCTGTGGGCATCGGCACTGCCATCGAGCACCATGCCAAAACCACCGTTAATAACCTCTCCCCAGCCTACGCCACCGCCATTGTGGATAGAAACCCAGGTGGCTCCTCTAAAGGAATCACCAATAACGTTTTGTATAGCCATGTCGGCAGTAAAACTCGATCCGTCATAAATATTGGAAGTTTCCCTGAAAGGAGAATCTGTTCCTGATACATCATGATGATCTCTTCCAAGTACAACCGGAGCAGAAAGCCTTCCGTCGGCCACAGCCTTATTAAATTCTTCAGCAATTTTTATTCTGCCTTCTGCATCAGCATATAAAATTCTTGCCTGCGATCCTACCACAAGTTTATTTTCCTGTGCACCTCTTATCCATTGGATATTATCAGCCATCTGGCTTTTGATTTCGGCAGGCGATTTGGACATTAACTCATCCAGAATTGTGGCTGCTATATTATCTGTTGTTTCCAGGTCTTCGGCTTTGCCTGAAGTACAAACCCATCGGAAAGGTCCGAAACCAAAATCGAAGAACATAGGCCCCATAATGTCCTGTACATAAGATGGATAGCGGAATGTTATTCCGTCGGCAGCCATAACATCGGCGCCTGCACGTGAGGCTTCCAAAAGGAAGGCATTTCCGTAATCGAAGAAATATGTTCCTTTGGCAGTATGTTTGTTAACCGCAGCAGCGTGTCGCCTTAAAGATTCTCTGACTTTCTCCTTGAACTCTTCAGGATTATTGGCCATTAAATCATTGGATTCCTCATAAGATAGTCCTGCAGGATAATAACCCCCGGCCCATGGATTATGTAATGATGTTTGATCAGAACCTAGGTCAACATAAATGTTCTCCTTATCAAATTTCTCCCACACATCAACTATATTACCATCATATGCAATGGAAACAACTTCTTTATCTTGTTTGGCTTTTTTAACTCTTTCAGCAAGTTCATCAATATCGGAAATTATCTCATCAACCCATCCTTGCTCATGACGTTTGAAACTAGCGGCAGGATTAACTTCAGCACAAACGGTAATTACTTTTGCAATATTTCCTGCCTTTGGCTGTGCTCCCGACATTCCTCCCAAACCGGCAGTAAGGAATAATTTTCCTGCAAAGGGATCTTCGTTGGTTTTTGCAACTTTTCTGGCTGCGTTCATAACGGTAATAGTTGTTCCATGAACAATTCCCTGTGGCCCGATATACATATATGAGCCTGCCGTCATTTGTCCGTACTGAGAAACGCCCAGAGCATTAAATTTTTCCCATTCATCCTGTGATGAATAGTTTGGGATTACCATTCCATTTGTTACAACCACACGAGGTGCATCTTTATGAGATGGAAATAATCCCATTGGGTGACCCGAATACATTGCCAGTGTTTGTTCATCGGTCATGTTTGCAAGATATTGCATACACAAAAGATACTGGGCCCAGTTTTGGAATACAGCCCCATTTCCACCGTAGGTGATAAGTTCGTGTGGGTGCTGAGCAACGGCAAAATCCAGATTGTTTTGAATCATCAGCATTATTGCGGCTGCCTGCTTCGATTTACATGGATACTGATCGATAGGTCTGGCATACATATCATAATCAGGAATAAACCTATACATATAAATTCTGCCATAATCTTTTAGTTCCTGAGCAAACTCCTTTGCTAAAACAGCATGGTGTTTTTCAGGAAAATATCGTAATGCATTTCTAAGAGCTAGTTTTTTTTCTTCCGGACTTAATATTTCCTTGCGCTTTGGAGCATGACTAATTTTATTATTACGTTCTTTTGGTGTGGGAAGTTCGTCAGTTATTCCCGCAAGTATGGCTTTTTTAAATGTTGTATTATCCATTTGTATTGTTTTTAAATACGCTGCAAAATTAAGTAAATGAAGCCTATCTGAAAATAAAATAGTAATAAATTATAAAAATAAATCCCTGTCTTTTTTAGGCATTTTTGCAATTATCAAATTATAGGAATCATCTATCCATTCTTTCAGTAATTTGCTTTCAATACTTCCATCTATATCAATGGTATTCCACTGCTGTTTATGCAGGTGATAACCTGGTTTTACAGCAGGATATCTTTCTCTCAGACTCATTGCCTTTTCAGGATCACATTTTAATGATATTCGCAAATCTCCGTCGAGGCTGATAATTGCAAACATTTTATTGTTTACTTTAAAAACTAAGGTAACATCATCGAAAGGGAAACTTTCTGTTGTTAATTTCTTTTTGAGGCAATACTGTCTTATTTCTTCAACATTCATTTTCAGAGACTTATGTGTTTAATCAAATTTTATTTCGGCATTATAAAGGTATTAAAAAAACAAAAATGTTGACTTTTGGGTTATTTGATATATTTTTGCAGCGGATAGAGATAGGTTATACGAAGATGACAAAATAGTAATTGTTTGACTTATCTCTTTTTTTTGTGTAAACCAAAAACCATTAATTATGGGTTTAAAACAGAAATCAAAAGATTTAAGAGACAGGATGCGCAACGCCCTTAAGGGTGGTGGTGACAAGGCCATTGAAAAGCAAAAGGCCATTGGTAAACTTACCGCTCGTGAGAGGATAATCAAGTTGCTTGATCCGAAATCATTTCATGAATATGATTTGTTTGTTGAACATGCCGCCAAGGATTTCGACATGAACAAAAAATACCTTCCCGGTGATGGTGTTATTACAGGTACAGGACTTCTAAGCGGACATCCGGTTTGTATTTATGCTCAGGACTTTACAGTAGCCGGAGGTAGTTTGGGATGGATGCATGCCAAAAAGATTACAAAAATCATGGACCATGCACTAAAACTAAAGGTTCCTATCATCGGTATTAACGATTCAGGGGGTGCAAGGATACAAGAGGGTGTAAACTCACTTGCCGGTTATGGAGAGATATTTTTTAGAAATACAATTTCTTCAGGTGTAATTCCACAGATATCTGTGATTTTAGGGCCTTGTGCAGGAGGTGCAGTTTATTCACCGGCACTAACCGACTTTGTTTTCGTAGTAGACAAAATTTCTAAAATGTTTATTACAGGACCTGAGGTTATTAAAACTGTTCTTGGAGAGGAAATTTCCATGGAAGCCCTCGGCGGAGCAAGAGTTCATTGCGAAACTACAGGTAATGCGCATTTTTATGCTGAAAGTGAAGAGGAGTGCTTTAACCAGATAAAAAGTCTTGCAAGTTTTATTCCTTGGAATAATAATGCAAAGGCAAAGTCATATCCTAAGAAGTCGCCTAAAACACGACAGTTTAAAATTGGCAATATCATGCCAAGTGATACTAAGCAGCCTTATGATGTAAGGGATGTTATAAGAGCCATAAGCGATGATTCAGAATTTTTCGAAATCATGGAGTTATTTGCAAAAAATATGGTTATTGGATTTGGCCGTATGGATGGAAATACCGTTGGATTTGTAGCAAATCAGCCCATGTATTTAGCAGGTGTTCTGGATGTTGACAGTTCTGATAAAGCAGCGCGTTTCATCCGTTATTGTGATGCCTTTAACATTCCTTTGGTAACACTTGTTGACCTTCCTGGATATTTACCGGGTATCGACCAGGAGCATGCCGGAGTTATACGTCATGGTGCCAAAGTACTTTATGCTTATTCTGAAGCCACTGTTCCGAAAATCACTCTTATTATGAGAAAAGCCTATGGTGGTGGTTATATTGCCATGTGTTCTCACCATCTTCGTGCTGACTTTGTGTTTGCATGGCCAACAGCAGAAATTGCTGTTATGGGTCCTGAAGGTGCTGCCAATATTATCTTTAGAAAAGAAATTATGGCTGCTGAAGATCCTGATAAACTTAGGAAAGAAAAGGTTGAAGAATATAAGGAAAAATTTGCAAATCCTTATGTTGCAGCCGCTTATGGTTATGTTGATGCTGTTATAGAACCGGAAGAAACTCGTACCATGATTATTCATGCACTTGAGATTTCTGATATGAAGAGTGTTAACCTTCCAAATAAGAAACATGGTATTCCACCATTTTAAAATCTAGCTTATGGAAGAAAATACGAAAAAGAAAAGGCTTAGTTCAATAGTTGTGGAAGGTGTGAAATATATGACTCACCTTACCGACAAATATAAGAACAGAGAGCGTTATCAGGAAGATGATCCTTGTAAAATTAAATCTTTTATTCCAGGCACTATCGTAGATGTGAAAGTTAAACAAGGTTCTAAAATTGTAGAAGGAGATGTTATTCTTGTTCTGGAAGCCATGAAAATGAGAAACCTTGTGACAGCTCCCTGCGATGGGAAAGTGAAAAAAATTCATGTGAAACTTCAACAATTAGTTCCAAAGAACTTTTTAATGATAGAAATAGAATAGTTGCTTTTGCACAAAAAAAAGGCTGCCTAAAATTTTAGGCAGCCTTTTTTATTATGTTATTTTTAGCCTTTAAATATTAGAAGCCATCTTATCAAAAATTCCATTAGTCTTTTCAATAAAACTTAAAATTTCTTCATTACCGGTTCTTTTAACTGCTGAAGTAACAAATATTGTTGGTAGTTCTTCCCAACTTTCCAAAAGCGTTTTTTTGTAGTTACTTAGCGATTGTTCCAGTTCTCTGGGTTTTAATTTGTCGGTTTTAGTAAAAACCAGCACCATGGGTATTTGTGAAATGCCAAGCCAATCGATAAACTCCAAATCATTCTTTTGGGGTTCGTGACGACTGTCTATTAATACAAATATGGTCATCAGATTCTCTCTGTCGAGGATATATGTTTTTATCATCTTATCCCATTTCGATCTTTCTGTTTTCGACCTTTTTGCATAACCATATCCTGGTAAATCAACCAAATACCATTCGTTGTTTATCATGAAATGGTTGATGGTAATAGTCTTTCCCGGACTTCCACTGGTTTTGGCCAGCTTTCCAAATCCTGTTATGGAGTTTATTAATGATGATTTTCCAACATTCGATCTTCCTATAAATGCATATTCAGGCATTTTAGGTTCCGGACATTTAGTTACAGTTGTGGAACTAATTACAAAATTTGCGTATTTAACTTTCATCATTTATTTCATTTATTGCCTAAAAATAAGAAAAGCCTGCCAAAAAATTGACAGGCTCCCCTCGGAAAATTTAAAATATAAATATTAAATTGCTTTTACATTTACTGCATTTAAACCTTTTCTTCCTTCTTTTAAGTCAAATTCTACTGCATCACCTTCGTTAACTGAGTCAACTAAACCTGATACGTGTACAAAATACTCATTTTTTGTTTCGTCGTCGATAATAAATCCAAATCCTTTTGATTCATTAAAGAACTTTACGGTACCTTTTTTCATTTTAAAATATTTAATTATAAGTATTGCAAAAGTAATAGTATTTTTAATCTTTTCTAATTTTTATGCAAATTTATTTGAAATTATGCTAATTGATCTTCAAAAGGCTTTGTATAAAGGGATTGGGGATTTTTTGAATCCAGCCAGGGCTTGTGTAAAATGTTCATC
>JBFFLX010000060.1:0-19336 GCA_041554435.1 Bacteroidales bacterium | reverse complement strand
TATTTTAAATGTTAAATTGCTAGCATACATTAGTACTAATATTAAAGTTAAACAAAAACGGGGGGGGTATAAGCACCTGACATACAGACGTTTAATGTCTTTTTAAAAACACCAAAGGGTCTAATGCATGTATGTTTGTCAGTCAACATTTTATTGTAGGGCTGTATTGTTTTCCAAATATAATAAAAAATAACTGATTAATTGACAATGGATAATTGATAATGGTTAATGAAAATAGATTGGGGTGATTTTATTAAATGTTGCGAGTTACGGGTTGCGAGTTGCGGAAATTGCATGTCTCATGTTGCAGGTCGCAGGTTTGATTTGGTTTCCAACTTTTAACTCTAGGCACTTATAACTCAAGGCACTCTATGAACTCTATGAACTTTTTATGTTGCATGTCACAAGTTACAGGTTCGTTTTGGGTTTCAAATGTAACTCCAGGCACTTTTTTAATGGAAAATTGATAATTGAAAATGGACAATGAAGACTGGTGACTGGTGACTGGTGACTGGTCATTGGTCATTGGTCATTGGTCATTGGACTATTCGTAAAAAATAGGAACGCGCCTGCCTGACGGTGTGGCAGGTTTACGCGGATTTGTTTATTTACCCCCATGACGAATCCGCCATTATCCGCTCGATCCGCGTCATCCGTGTTCCTATCATTAACAAAATCAACACAGTAGCCTTCGTTGAATCATATATAACTTATGGTACCTTTAAGTAATAACTTTAGGCACTTGTAACTTTTAACTTTAGGCACTTTTTTATTTGTTGCGAGTTGCAAGTTGCGAGTTGCGAGTTCGTTTCAACTTTTAACTCTAGGCACTTTTAACTCATAACTCTATGAACTCTATGAACTCCAGGCACTTTTAATTGTTGCATGTTACAGGATGCATGATGCAGGTTCGTTTTTGGTTTCAAATGTAACTCAAGGCACTTTTTTAATGGAAAATTGATAATTGAAAATGGACAATGAAGACTGGTGACTGGTGACTGGTCATTGGTCATTGGTCATTAGTGGTAAAACAAAAACTCTAGGCACTTGTAACTTTAGCGCACTTTTAACTCATAACTCAAGGCACTCTATGAACTCCATGAACTTTAGTGCACTCCCGAGGCCTCGGGATAACTCAAACTAACTTTATGAACTTATAACTTATGAGTTTAAAATCATTTTCTGTAATTCCTTACTTTTGCCTTTTTTGAGAAATAAAATTATCTGTATGAAAATTAGAGTAGTCAACAAATCAAAGCACGATTTACCAAAATACGAGACCATTGCTTCGGCTGGAATGGATCTTCGTGCAGAGTTGGACAACAGTATTGTTTTAAAACCCTTACAAAGAACTTTGGTGCCAACCGGACTTTTCATCGAGTTACCTGTTGGTTATGAAGCACAAATACGTCCCAGAAGCGGATTGGCATTTAAACACGGCATTTCGGTTTTAAATACTCCCGGCACAATAGATGCTGACTACAGAGGAGAAGTTAAAGTTATTCTCGTAAACCTTTCAGATACTGAGTTTGAAATAAAAGACGGAGAAAGAATAGCACAAATGATAATTTCCGCTCATGAGCAAGCCGAGTTGGAAGAGGTAGATGTTCTTTCGGAAACCGACCGTGGTGCAGGAGGATTTGGTCATACAGGAAAAAAGTGACATAATAATTTGCCCGGGCTTTAAAAGTCTTGTGAATTAAAAATCTATTACAAAAAATGTTGATAGATAATTAAAAATGTATTGATGAAAATAGATAAAAAAACAATTTTTGCTTTCCTGGTTTTGGTATTAATAATACCCGCTAACCTTAATGCCGGAATTAATGGTGGAGGCAAAAAACATAAAAAACCTACAGAACAGCAAAAATACCGTCAGGCTGATTTATTTGCACAATCAGTTATTGAAAGGGAAAAGGGCAATTTTGAGGAAGCATTAAAGTTAATGGATCAATCGCTGGAAATAATTCCATCTAACGCAGCGGCAAATTATGAGAAAGCACGATTACTATTGCAGATGGGAAGAAAAGACGAGGCTCTTACTTTTTCGGAAACAGCAATAGAAAACGATAATTCCAATAAGTGGTACAGAGTATTACATGCCCGTATTGCTAAGGAAACAGGGGATTTAGATGTTTACCTAAAAGACTATGAATTACTGGTTTCAGAATATCCAAACGACGTTAACTTCATACAGGAACTGGCATTTGCATATTATTATACCAAGGACTATGAAAATGCCATAAAATATTTCAACCGCATGGAAGAGATACTTGGAATGAACGAAGGTCTTACCATGCAAAAGGCAGACATATACCATAGCATGGGAAAAGATGCCAAAGCCTTTGAAGAGTATGATAAGCTTATAAAATATAATCCTAATGACAGCAAATATTATGCAATGTATGCTGAGTACGCAACCAAAATCAAAGACATTGATAAGGCAATATGGGCTTACCATAAGGTTTTGGAACTAAATCCTGACGATCAGTTTGCTCATATTTCCCTTGCCGATTTCTATCGTGAAAAAAAACAATACGATAAATCCTTCGAAGAACTTAAACTAGGAATGGCCAATAAAGACCTGGATATCAACACTAAAATAAATATCCTCGTTAGTTATTATAAAGGAGAACTAAGCGAAGAGCAAAAGCAGCAGGCTTTGGAGATTTCAGAAATCATCAAGAAAACACATCCTGACGAACCGATTGCAAATACTTTCAATGCTTCTATGCTTTACGAAAATAAAAATTATGAAGAGGCTCGAAAAATATTTGCTGATATTGTAAAATCCGATGGCTCAAATTATGCAACATGGGAACAATTGCTTTTCTGTAGCCTGTATCTTGAAGATTATGATCGTCTTATTGAAGATTCGGAAAAAGCATTGGAATATTTTCCTTCATACCCTTTACCATGGTTTTTTGCAGGAATATCCTATGCTCAGAATAAAGAATACGATAAAGCCATTAAAAAACTCGAAAAAGGAAAAGATTTTGTGGTAAACAATAATCCATTATTGGAACAATTTTATTCCTCTCTGGGAGATGCTTACAATCAAATGGGAAATAAAACTGCTTGCTATGACGCCTTTGATAAGTCATTAAAAATCAATCCTAATAACACTATAGTATTAAATAACTATGCTTATTATCTTTCTCTTGACAAGAAAAATCTTGACAAGGCAGCAGAAATGTCCAGAAAAGCAGTTGAATTAGATCCATACAACAACAATAATTTAGATACATATGCCTGGGTTTTGTTTCAACAAGAAAAATACGAAGAGGCTTTAAGTTGGATAAAAAAGGCCTACCAAAATGGAGGCGATACCAGTGGTGTAGTTAATGAACATTACGGTGATATTTTATTTAAATTGGGCAAAAAAGAAGAGGCATTAACTTATTGGAAAAAAGCAAAAACCATGAAAGATTATTCCGATTTGTTGGATAAAAAGATAAAAGATCAAAAGTTTTATGAATAGATACAAATTATATATTTTTATCTCAGGCATTATTGTTTTAATGCTGTTTTCCGTTTCATGTAAGGTGAACAGATCGGCCCTTAAAAAGCCCCTTAAAGATCATGGTTTTGATTATTTATATACTAAAATGAGCGAAAACCAGGTGGGCTTTAAAACCATGAATACTAAAATAGATATCACTTACCTTGACGAAAATTCGAAAACAGGGCTAAAAGGCCAGATGCGCATGGTTAGCGATAGTTTAATTTGGATTAGTTTTTCTCCTGCTTTAGGAATAGAAGCGGCAAGAGTACTTTTGACAAAGGATTCAGTAAAGTTTATAAACAGGCTAAATAAATCATATTTTACCGGAAAATATGATCTTCTCGACAGCCTTTTAAACACAACTATTGAATATTCGATTTTGCAGTCGATGCTGTTGGGAAATGATTTAACACAATATGATGTAAACAAATTTAAGGCATCAATAGATGGTGGATATTACAGGATTACAATAAAGGAAAGACGAAAAATAAGAAAATATATAAAGTCGGGAGAAATAGAATCAAAGGTTTTGGTTCAAAATATATGGCTTTATCCTGATAATTTCCGCATACGACGAATTGAACTCAAAGAACTTGGTGATGAAAGTAAAAAACTTAATGTTTACTATGATGAGTATTTTGAAATGGAAGAGCAATTATTTCCAAAAATTATGAGAATTGAAATAAGTGCAAATAAAAATATAACCATGGACATTAACTTCTCAAAAATCCATTTGAATATCGATCAAAATTACCCCTTTAATATTCCATCGAAATACGATTTATTAATACATTAGCCAAATGACAGTAAAACCGGGCAAATACTTTTTTATTATTTTATTGATAATATCAAATGGAATTGTATTGTTCGCTCAGCAAACTAAGACTGAACTTGAGAAAAAAAGAAAAAAAATAGAAGCAGATATAGATTATACCAACAAACTGCTGGATGAAACAAGAAAAAGTAAACAAAACACCCTTAATGAAATTAAATTAATTAACAATAAACTACTCAGCAGAAGTGAGTTAGTAGCAACGCTTAAAAAAGAAACATATTTATTGGATACTGAAATTAGTACTACTGAGCAGAGTATAAATAATTTAAATGAAGACTTAAAACGTTTAAAAAATGAGTATTCAAAAGTTGTTTATTTCGCCTATAAATACAAAACTTCATATAATAAACTTATATACTTGTTTTCGGCTGAAGATTTAAATCAGGCTTATCAGCGTATGCGCTATTTAAATCAGATAGGCGATTTTATAAGTAAACAAGCCAAGGAAATACGAACCAACGAAAAAAAGAAGCAGGAATATTTAGCATCCCTAAAGGAGAAGAAAGAACTTAAAAAACAATTGCTCGACAAAGAAAACTCACAATTATACCGCTTGGAAGTTGAGAAGTCGAAAAAAGATGCTGTTAGTAATAAAATTTTAAGCAAGGAGCGTCAACTCCGAGCAGAATTACGCAAGCAACAGAGGGAAGAGAAGAAACTCAATAAGCAGATTGAAGATATCATTGCCAAAGCCACAGAGACTAAAACCAGCAGTGGAGGAAATAAAGTATATGCTCTTACTCCGGAAGAAAAGAAACTCTCTGAATCTTTTTCCGACAATAAAGGTAAGTTGCCCTGGCCAACAGAAAAAGGAGTGATTTCAGAGTTTTACGGAGTTCATAATCATCCTGTGTTAAGGGGAGTAAAAACTAAAAATAATGGTATTAATATAGCCACTTCAAAAGGAACTAATGCCCGATGTGTATTCGATGGAAAAGTAGTTAGCGTTACTACCATTACAAATAACAACAGGGCAGTAATTATCCGACATGGAAAATATTTTAGTGTTTATTCAAATCTTGAACAGGTTTATGTAAGTGTTGGGGATAATGTAAAAACCAAAGAAACTATTGGTAAAGTGCATACCACAAATGAAGGAAATACCACACTGCATTTTGAAATCTGGAGCGGAAAATCAATTCAAAATCCGGCATATTGGATAAGTAAATAGGTTTGAACAACCCCATCACTCCATCACTCCATCACTCCATCACTCCATCACTCCATCACTCCATCACTCCAATACTCCATCACTCCATCACCCCATCACTCCAACCTCTTAATAATCTTACCTACGGCAATCCCTTCAGTACTTTTAATTCTGTAATAATATATTCCACCTGCCATATTATTGGCATTCCAAATAAGTTTATTATTTAGGTTATCCAGATATGTTTCTTCTGCATAAACCAATCTCCCAAAGGAATCAAAAATATCGAACTTTATCAATCCTGTTTTATCCAAAACAAAACTCACTGAATTATTGAAAGGATTTGGGAAAACGCTTACATCTATTTCCTCAGGATTAACACGAATATTTAATCCATCGTAAACATGCATAATAACCTTAATATTTTTTCCAATAAAATCCTGACCGTCGATAGTCATAATAGTTTGATAATAACCTGTATCCATATCAGCATTATCGAAATACAATATTAAATCCATTGATTCTCCACCTGGAATAACACCCTGATTAACACTGGTAGTAAGCCATGACGGGTTATTGTTAAAACTTATGCTAAAGTTCATGTTATTAATCCCATCATTGGAAATATTCACAGAAACTTCCGACTGCGTATCGAGAGATAGTTCCTCGAATATACTATCATTTTCAACATTCAATACCGGCGCATTAATTAGGTTGTTTAGTGCATTAAAAACATTCAGGCGGCCACCGCTCACGGTTTTACCCTGAAGTTCTTCCAAAGTATCAACCCCATTCATAATATGTTGCTTTATAGCCAGCACTCCGTCGCCGGGGTTTTCCTTATAATTTTGGATAAAGTTTAAATCGGCTCCAGCGAACAATAATGCCACCGATCCGGTAACATGAGGTGCGGCCATGGAAGTTCCCGATTTATCACCAACTGTACTATTTATATATAAAGATTTAATTTGAGTTCCCGGTGCTCCCAAATCAATTGCTGTATCTCCCCATGCCGCAACACTGTATAGTTGATCCTTATTGTTTGTATTTGTTACCGCAATTAAATAATCAGTTGTAAATGTTGTTGGAACATCTCCTACTTCATCAACATCTATGTGTTGATTTGCCGTGGCTCCAACACTTACAACTCCAATTCTTCCCAGCGAATCGTACATGGCTTCCCAAATGGGGTAATCTTCGGCTAAGCCACCGTCTACTCCAAAAGAACAGTTATCGGCAACAATAAAAGCGCCCTTTTCTCCATCTGTTTGGTTGTAGGTTTCCCTTATGGTATAAACATAAGAAAGTGCCCTTACAACAACTTCCTCATTGGTAGAACTTCCGATTACGGGTAGCACTTTCGCTCCCCAGTTAACTCCTGAAATGGCATAATTATTATTTCCAATGGCTGCGGCAATTCCTGCCACATGTATCCCATGATTTCCATCGACAATATTGTCGTTAAACTGAAATGCATTCCAGCCATTGTAATCATCTATATATCCGTTCTCATCGTCATCAATTCCGTTGTCGGGAATTTCGTCTTTGTTTTTCCAGAAATCCATGTCGATATGATCCAGATCAGAACCCGAGTCAATTATGGCAATTACTATTGTATCACCATCGGCAGTCAAACCTCCGGTAGTAATATCCCAGGCTTCGGTAACATCAATGTCGGCGCCTTCAGTTCCATTATTTTGTCCGGTATTTCTGAGTGCCCACTGTTGTGGAAAATAAGGATCATCAGGAAGCATTTCCTTGTTTTCTCTAAGACTTACAAAATGATTGTTTTGTACATTAACTATTTCTTTTTCTGCTTTTAGCAGATCTATTGCCGTAGAATTTGTTTGTTTTAAGTAATCAAAACTTAAGAGGTAAATTCCGAATCTTTCGGAAACCAGCTCTTTCATCATATAACCTTTGGTTTCAAGATTACTTAAAATACTTTGGGAATTAGTATTATTTCTCAATTGTATTAACACTTCTCCCCTATTGTAGTTGATTGTCTTATTAGGTTGAGAAAAGCCTTCAGAACCAATTAAAATAAGGCTGAGGCATATGGAAAGCAGTATTAGTCGCATGGCGAATGTTTTTATATTGCGAAAATATAAAAAAAAGCCGGATCAATATGTTCGATCCGGCTTGTTTAATAGTTTTTTAATTATTTTGTGATAAGCAGTTTTTTGCTGTAAATCCTATTGTTGGACTTGATACTTACCAAATATATTCCAGATGGCAACTCACTAAAATCGAAATTATGACTATAATTTGATAGTGTAGAAATATCTCTCTGGTTAATTATTTCAACTCCTTGATAATTAATTATCCTGAAACTGAAAGTTGAATTTTCTTTTGAATTAATTTCAAGTTTAAACTCACCATTATTAGGATTGGGAGAAATAGATACCATGAAGTTTTCATCATTATTAATTATACCAACGGTATTATCAACAAAAATATTGAGTTCATCAGAATACTCTCCTTCTCCACAATCGTTTATTGCTCTTACTTTAAGAGTAGCATCTCCGAGAAAATCGGGATTCCAGTAAACGGTGGCGTCATTGAGTACCCACATTATTTCGCCTGCTTCAGCAGGAAGTAATTCCCATTCATAGCCTGATGTTTCTTCAATGATATTAGTTATATAAGAAGTTTCCGAAACTTTATATACATCAACATAATCTTCACCTGCTGGAGTTTCCGGAGAATCAGGTCCGTATTTGAAAGTAAGAAGCATATCGTCGGAAAACTCTTCATCATCATTATCAACTATATTCAGTGTTAAAATAACTTCATTGTTTAACAAATCATTTTCACCGGGAGTATAAACAGCATTTAACTGATCTCCGTTTTCAAAAGTTCCATCACCTGAAGTTGTCCAGTTAACTGAGGCAAAATTAGTTGCCGAGGCATCACAAACAAATTCTGTTGAGGCACATGATTCGGTATCAGGACCGGCAAATAAAGTTGTAACCAGCATTGTTGGTAATTCTATATTGTCGATCCATGCTTTATCCATTCCTCCTGAACCTGAATAGTCTTTTGCATATTCCCATTTAAATGTATGCACTCCCGGCTCAACCGGAAATTCAACCTGAGTATAGGCACTACTTCCCGACCAGCTTTGCTGAAGAATATCATCAATATAAAAGTTCAATTTATCAAAGTCGGCTTCAGTTGAAACTTTACGCATAAATCTGATTATATCATTCGACATAACCTCATAGGTAATTTTAAAACTACTGCTTTGATTATCACTAATATCTCCGGAAATTGCATGATAGAAACCCTGATAAGGATATGCCGTTGTAATTTCCCAATCTACATCACCATCTGCTTGCCAATCATATTTTCCAAAATCACCGCTTTCCCAATCTTCAAGGAACTGCCCTATTTTTGGATAATATGTTTCCGGTACTTCATAAGCACCACCATTAGCAGTGTAATGCATTTCAGCAATTACCGCCAAAGGAGCCTCTTCAACAACATCAACATTAAACTCAACCCATGATCCTCCAAGTAAACCTAAAGTTGGAATTACCTGATCCTCAGAATTTACCGTTATGAAATTATTATATGGAATAAGTGAAATATTTACGTCGTTTAATACACAGTGACCCTGGTTAGAGGTTTTAATTCGAATATTGGCATTTTCACCCGGATCGAGTATTCCGTTGTTATTTCCATTTTCGGAATCATCAATTTGCATTTCTCCCGGAACAATTTTGGGTGCATTAACGGTTAAAAATAATTTGCTAATCCAAGTGGAGTCCTTACTGTCAACTGCGGTAACTTCAAACTCCAATACTGTTTGATCAGGTGTATCGTCAGCAATTTTTAATTTAAATGCATTGTCGATTTTCTTATTCATACCAGCAAAAAGAGTATCATAATCCTGAGTTGCAGATAAAATAGTACAATATGGATTTGTCGTTGACAAAGTAACAATTACATCATTAGCATTATCATTACCAAGATTTTTCATTTGTAAATCAAGAAATATTTCTTCACAAAATTCAACCTTTGAATTATCGTTTCCAAGAGAGTCGTTTACCTGATGAAAATCGTAGAGGCAATATGGTCCGTCGGGAGGAATTACTTCAACAGTAGTTTCATAACGATAATAATTTTGTTTTGTAATTACCATGTCAACATAAGTTCCCGGCTCCTGCGGTGTAATCATAACATCCACAGGATAGCCTGTTCCTTCTGCAGTACCAATAATTTCATTGTTTACTGTAAGACAAATAAAAGAACCTTCATCGGCAGTTATTGTAAAAAAGTCTAAACCGCTTAATAAAGCCTGGTTGTGTTCTACTGTTAAATCCTGTGGAACTTCATAATACAATTGAGTAAAAGCATCACCATGGGTATGGAATAAGTTATAGGTTACTTCTTTATTATTTGTATTATAAGGCCAACCCGATTGTTGAAGGAAATATTTTCCGGCCACATTAGCGAATCCAGGTAATACACCTCTCGACACAGGGTTCGACTCTTCGTCTGGCATAAAGTCGGGCCACATATAATCGAAAGCACCCCAAACATAAGTATCGTTTACAAAAGAATATGAAACCTCTGAAGCTCCCAGTAATCCCAAAGCACCATAATCGTGACGATGAAATTTTTCTACGAAACATTCTCCATTATAATTATATTTTCCTGTAAGACAGTTTATTGAAAATATATATGATAAGTCAGTATTTGTAGTACCGGATATATCGGCAGAAGTATATGCAGGCTCACCCCATCCGTTTTCAAAGCCGTGATCACGATGCTGTAATAAGAAGGCTCCTGCATTTATATCATTATTTATTCGGGTTGGATTTCCTCCCCAATCAGTAAGATAATCCGGGGAAGAAGGAATATAATCCAGACCGTTAGGTCCAAAATAATTTAATATGGTTGATGTATTTGTTGCTGTTGACCAAATTCCTCCGGCAGGGTTACCATCGTAAATTGCATTTTCGCGTACAGGAGTTTTACCTAGTCCGTTTTCAAAGAAACCGGCTATAACTTCTGAACAAAGCTGAAACCATCTTTCTGTTTGCCATCCCATGGCAGTAATTGGATTTGCATAGAAACCGGGGTTAGTAGGAGGATTTCTTTCGTAATTCAAAGCCTTATGAATCATGGTTTCCAGTTCATCACCATTTCGGGCAGTCATTCTGGCAAATGTCATTTCAGGCATATGATCGCCATTTACATCCGAAAAAATATTGTCAGAAACGCAATAATTATCGTAAATGGGAGAAATAATTGTATTTCCTGAAGTTCCATAGTCGCCTAAAAGCAATACTGCAATGGGTGGAATATCCCAATTGTTATAAGCGTCATTCACATAAGTTTCGATTGCACTGGTGGTATTTCCACCTACCTCATCAATAGTAACTACTCCGCTAATAATTCCCTGACGCTGACGGAAAATCCTGATACTGTCGGCCCAGGAAAGAAAGACGGGATCATTGGGTGAAATAATCAAATACTCAAAGCCATCATCAGTTGAACGATTTGCTTTCCTATAATTTTTGTCTATTACTTCATCATTAATTACCATATCGTATAATATGGGATCCCAGAAGCGGTTTCTGTATTTATCTTCTCCAAAATGGCCATTGCCACCAACAAATTCAATTTCAATCTCCATATCTCTGCTAATAAGCAACTCTTTACTTACAGGATTGTATTGAAACGGACTTACACTTATCATAACAACATCGAGTCCACGAATTTTCATAGGCTCAGAAACCTGAACTGATTCCGATGGGAAATAGGCATTTTTGGAATAAATTTCATTGTTTTTCTTGTATTGCAAAGGTCCCTTTTCAGTATCCAGTGGAATACGCGGAGCCGGCGAAATTGAAATATTTTCAACCTTAGCAGAACGTTTACTGCTAATATTCACTTTAACTTCGGCACCCTGAGGTATAGCAACATAACGGCTAATAACAGGTAAATCAGGATTTCCTTCGCTATTTTGAAGAAAACTTCCCGCCATATTTATTTTTTCCATTTGCTTACCATTTGCTTCTATGGCAAGACGTTGATATGAGTTTACTGAAAAACTAAGGTTTAATGATTGCTTGTTTTGTTTTTCAATATGCAATCCTTGTTTATTCCATGTATCGTTGAAATTTACAACCTGAGCATTTAAATCCATGTCGGGTGCGAATAAAAATACAAACGAAAAAAAAGTAACAATACAATAATGTAAAGTAGATTTTATATTCATGATTTTGATTTTAATTGATGATATTATTCATAAAAACACAAAAATAGGACTAAAAATATTAAAAACCATTCTAAATTATTTTTGCATTTAACATAAGTCTAATCCTTAATATCGGCGAAAACGGCCAAAGTCTCTTTATCTTTCATAAATATTAAATTGTGACCCTTTAGTTTTAAAGTGTTTGTTTTACGCAAAACATTGAAGAATTTCTCTTCATCTATACCAACACAAAACCGTTTGGTTGAAAGTCCTTCTTCAAATTTTATTTTGTTTCCTTTGAGATGAAATTTTCCACTTAACATATTACAACCATTACTTCCCGAATAAACCGAATCGGCAGAGGAAAACTTAAGACCTGCTTTATTGAAAGTAGCATTTTCATCTGCAGTAAGCCCCTTTATAGAAATCAATGCCCACTTCTTATCAAAGAAATTTTCTTTACTTAAATCTTTTGTGGATGTGCAGGCTGAAAAGCCAAGAGCAATTATTAAAATCAATAATATTTTATTCATTCTTCGTTCTTTTTGTTTTTAAAAATTTTATTAAAAATACTGTCCCGTTTTCATCCGATTTTTCAAGTTTTATATTCCCTCCCATGCCCGTAATAAGGGATTTAACGATTGCCAATCCAAGACCGGTTCCCGTCGTTCTGGTGGTGAAATAAGGAGTGAAAACCATATCCTTCATCTTTTCAGGTATGCCTCCTCCATTATCCATAAATTTTACATTTAAATAGGATTCGGAAGACTCAATGCTTATTGATATCAATCCATTATCCTTTTTGGAAATTGCCTCCAGAGAATTCTTTATTAAGTTATTGAATATTTGTGTCAGGTTCTTTTCAGTTCCTCTGGTATAAAAGTCTTCGTCGGAGCCATCTTTTACCAAGTTAAATTCAACATTTTCTGATTTGTCGTAAAGCTTAATCATGGAATTGATAATGTCAATCAGGTTCACGGCTACAAAATTATTTGTATTTGACTTTGCCATATCCGTAAACATTTCGGCTACCCTGTCGAGGGTATCTATTTGTTGAATCAGGCCGCTGCTTATATCCTCAAACTTCTCTTCAAATTGCTCCCTGTTTTCGGCTTTTGCCCGAATTAAATATTGAATATTAAGTTTCATAGGAGTGAGAGGATTTTTAATTTCATGAGCAATTTGACGAGCAAGTTCTCTCCAGGCAATTTCCCTCTCCGATCGCTTAAGCATTTCAGAACTCGCCTCAAGTTTATCAACCATTTTATTGTATTCGCTAATTAGCTGACCAATTTCATCATCCTTTTTCCAGAAGATTTTTGAGTTTTGCATATCTATGCGAATATTAGATATATTGCTTTGTAGTACCGACAATGGCTTTGTTAACAATCTGGAATATAATACTGCCACTATGGCGCCAATAATTCCAAGTATTACAAACAAATTAATGAAAGTAAACAGTAAAAACCGAAACGACTTCTTTTGCTCAGTTTGTCTTGCAAAAAAGGGCAGGTTGATTATTCCAGCAACCTTGTCAGAAGTTATAAACAAGGGTAAATAAGTGGAATAATAGTTAAGGCTCCCAATGGTTTCTGTACAATTATAAAACAATAAGTTATCTACCATTATTTCCTCATAAGCCATGGGGTTTATCAGGTCCGACAAAAAACCTTCACTAAATATTTGCGGACGAGATGTGGCTAATAATATACCCTGAGAATCATAGAGATTAATATCTGAAAAAAACACAACCGAAAACTTTTGCAGCAACTCCTTCACTTCTTCTTCATCAACTTCCTCCAAAGAGTTGTATCCACTTAATTTATGTTGAAGCTCTATTAAAACCGAATGTGCTTTTTCGTTTAGTTCGGCATGCAGTTTTTCGGTATTGTTTTTATTAGTATAAAATAATATTATTACGGCGGTAGTAAGTGTTATTGTGCTTAATGCTATCATGAAAAACATTTGCAGGCGGGCTCTTAAATTTAAATTAAATAACTGATTAAAATTGCTGCCGTATACAATACTGGTAAGCAAAACAATCACAATAGCTAAAAGCAGAAACAGATATGAAAAAGAAAATATTTTGGACGATATTTTTATTAGAGGACGACTTACAACAATCGTATCTCCGTTGGAAGTTGTTGTTTTGTAATGCTTATAATTGTTAAGGTTAAAAAATTTGTCTGTCGGATAATTATCGAAGGTGCCGCTGCTGGTATGAAATTCATAGTCACCAAATTTGCTTACCAATATGTTCTGGTAATATTTTGCAAAGGAGTAGTCGGAAAGATCTGGCGTATCAGGCTTTTTGTCAATAAGCAATTCTGCATAAGCCAATCCGCCGGGTATAAAGTAAGAGGTAAGTTCTATATAAATGACCGTACCCTTTTTCAATTTAAATTCCCCCAAATAATATATATTATCAGGTTCGTTATCAAGCAAATACAGGTTTTTTTCAGGTTGGGATATTATTGATGATTTCAAATCATTAAAGAAGTCCTGACAATGTACTACTTCGTCGCTATTACCCAACAACAGACTATCATAAGTATTACAATATGTTAGCTGATAACTAAATCCATTTGCTTCATCATTAAAATAGTATTCTTCAAAATAATCGAGGATACTATCTGCAAAAATGTTTTCACTTTGATAATTTAGGCGTTGAACCAAGGTGTCGTTTATCAATTCTTTGTTCAGTTTCAACCAAAAGTTTTCTATGGCCTTATCTCCTTTTTTCACTAAAAATGAAGAGATATATTTTTGTTGTGTAAGTTTATTTTCCTCAATTGAGTTATTAATCAATAACGCCATTGCTCCAGCTATTGCAATTATATATATCAGGTGATGTAGTATATAAAATTGTTTTAGGCGTTTTAATACCGAATCGATTAGCAAAGAAATAATTAATAAAACAGTAATTATTAAAAATAGTTCAAGACTATGCATTAACACAAATATTCCTATTATTGAACTAAAAGTAAATATTCCAAGAGTATAATATCTTTTATTGTTTAAGCCGGAAAAATTAAGGCCAAGGATTCGTAAAACTGTATAAATTATTATTCCGGAAACAGCTAGCCAGGCTGAAATAATAATTCCTTTATGCATGTCGATAAGAGAGTATACCTCAGTAACATTATTAATTTTTAAAATTTTGGCACTTAGCCAGAAAATAAAATTCAGAATAAATATTGAAAATAGTGAGTGTATATAAATATTAATTAATGTGCTTTTTTTATTTTCAAATAATTTTTTGTGAATTAACTCCTCATAAATTAATACCACATACACTAAAAATATAATGCTTAGTAGAAATACTTCACCAAACCTTAAATTAATAGTTGGGATTTTTTGCTGAAGGTAAATGGGAAAATAATGTTGACTAAAACCAATAAGAGTATCCAGATAAAATATAATTAATAATAAAGCGAAGGAAAGAGAATAATAATATTTATTAATAGAAGAAATATTTGAATACTCAGTTTTCAGATAGGTAATTACAAATAGGCTAATAAGTAAATACAAAATGCAGACCAACAAAAACCCAAGATACGAACTCAAATTTTTTGAACCTTCATTTCCAAGCTTTAAATAGTACTTTTTAGGCCCGGTAAAATCAATTTCATAAGCCTCAGGGCTATATAGGGTTGAAATTTGAATATTTTCACTGTTGGAGAAGCGATCATTAACTTCGTTCTTAACAAACTGGTTATCAACTCCATATGATTGGATAATAGGTTCCACCAACAAAATACGAAAATCGCCTAATTGCCCGTAAACGCCTAGATACCAACTATTTGCATTATTAATTAAAACCGTCCTATTTCTAAGTGAACTAAGCTCAAAATGGACCGTCGAAGTGCTCCAATATAACAAACTGTCGTGTTTGTATACGAATGAATAAACTTTTTCCTGATTATTTATTTTTTCAAGAAGCGGCCAATAATCGTCAGTTTTTTCATCAAGAATATTAAAGTACTCATCAAACTTAGAGTTTAGAAAATCAATTTCGACCTTTAAATTTTCGTTGAAATCATTTACAATATAATCACTATTTGATTCTCTTTGTAGATTAAAATCATTAATAAAAAGAGCAGCAAGGACTAAAATTAGTCCCATCAACAACATAATAAATTGTCGGTTACTACTTTTCATTAATATTAGTTTTATGATTTATTCATTACAAAAATCATGCTTGAATAATTTCTATTTTTATTGGCCTTTAAATTTGAAATAAGTCCATCAAACATAGCACGTACAAAGGCAATTGAAGTTTTCTTTGCCTGACGACTCAAATAACTTACATAATACGAATCGAACTTCATTGGAAAACTTCCCAATATTTTAAATCCATTATTTTCCGCAAGTTGATTGAAAGTTTCATATGAAAAGTGATGCAAATGTCGTGGAACATCTAATCCTGCCCAATATTTACCAAATTTAATTGCATCAGGACTATCAATCATTGGGATAGCATTTATAAATATTCCATCATTATCAAGAAGTTTATTTACTACACCCAGGCGTTCATTCAAATCATAAACATGTTCTAAAACATGCCACATTGTAATCAGATCGAATTTGTTTTTTGGAAATTCATTTAATTTACTTTCCGGAAATATTTCCAGATTATAATTTTTAGTGGCGAATTCTTTTGCTTTTGCTTCGGGTTCTATTCCAAATGCGCCCCAATTATTTTGTTTCATGAAATTTAAAAACTCTCCGGTTCCGCAGCCAATATCCAAAACATTTCCCTGACTTTTAAATTTTTGAATTAATGAATATTTACGTTTCAAATTAAAATACCTAACTGCTTGATAAATATTTCCCAGCACACCATTACTATTTGTATCGTGAGATAAATACTTTTCGGTAGCATAATATTTACCTATACTGTCTTTGTCAGGAACAGGATTTGTAAATACGAAATTGCAGTTATTGCAAACTGATAAATTAAATTCCTCTTCAGTATAGAAATAATCTTTAGTTTGCAAAAAGTCGCTCAAATCGTTTGATTTGCATATTTGACAACTTGATATTTTAATCATTTTGATATTAAGTTTCACGTGAAACAATTATACTATCTCTTTAAAAAAACTGCTAAAACATTAATGTCTGAAGGAGAAACTCCACTAATTCTAGAGGCTTGGCCCAATGTTTTCGGTCGAATTTTACTAAGTTTTTCCCTTGCTTCTGTACTTAAACTTTTTAATGAGTTATAGTCAAAATCATCTTTCAAAGATAAATTCTCCAACAGTTTAATCTTTCCTGCGAACTCATTTTCCTTCTCAATGTATCGTTCGTATTTTGTAAATATTTCCACCGACTCACATATAACATTATCCAAATTATTGGATTTTACAAAATCTTCTAAGAAATCAATATGAGTTATTAAGTCGTTTATAGAAATTTGTGGTCTTAGTAAAATATTGGCAATTTTGGTTTTTTGTTTTAGTGCGTTTGTTCCATTTTTCTCCAACAATGAATTAATTTGATCAGGACTTATACTTTCACTTTTAATAAAATTTGTAAGAAGAGCTGCTTTTTCAATTTTTTCATTCATCAAATTCAGGCGCTCCTCAGATGCCAATCCCAAATCGAAAGATTTCTTCGTAAGACGAATATCTGCATTATCCTGACGCAATAATATTCTGTGTTCGGCCCTGGAAGTAAACATACGATATGGTTCATCAACTCCTTTTGTAATTAAATCATCGATAAGAACACCGATATAAGATTCAGATCTGCCCAAAATAAACTCCTGTTTTGAATTTATTTTCAAACTGGCATTAATACCTGCCATTAAACCTTGTGCAGCGGCTTCTTCATATCCGGTGGTCCCGTTTATTTGTCCAGCAAAATATAATCCATCAATTAATTTAGTTTCTAAACTATACTTTAATTGAGTAGGAGGGAAGTAGTCGTATTCGATAGCGTAGCCGGGTCGGAAAATTTTTGCATCTTCAAAACCTGCAATTTTCCTTAATGCCTTGAATTGAATATCGTCGGGTAATGATGAAGAAAATCCATTTACATAATATTCTACCGTATCCCATCCTTCGGGTTCCACAAACAACTGATGCTTTGTTTTATCGGAAAACCTTTCTATTTTATCCTCTATAGAGGGGCAATATCTTGGCCCAACTCCGTCTATTCTACCAGCAAACATTGGGCTGTCGTTAAAACCTAATTTTAGAGTGTCGTGCACAATTGGTGAAGTATAAGTTATCCAGCAACTTCTTTGTTTTTGTAATTTATCTGTTGAAAGAAAGGAAAAGTTTTCAGGCTTTTCATCACCTTTCTGCTCTTCCATTTTATTAAAATTAATAGTTCTTCCATCAACTCTTACCGGAGTTCCGGTTTTCATCCTACCTGAATCGAAGCCCAGTCCAATTAGTTGCTCAGTTAAACCGCCTGATGCTTTATCGCCCATCCGGCCCCCTTTAAATTGCTTTTGCCCTATATGAATTATCCCGTTTAAAAAAGTTCCGTTTGTAAGTATCACCGACTTAGAGTAAATCTTATGGCCCATACCGGTAATTACTCCCTTTATTCTGGATTTCTCAACTATTAATCCTTTTACCATATCTTGCCAAAAATCCAAATTTTTTGTATTTTCAAGCATGGTTCTCCACTCAGCCGAAAACATCATACGGTCGCTTTGCGCACGAGGGCTCCACATGGCAGGACCCTTTGATTTATTAAGCATTCGAAATTGGATCATTGACTTATCAGTAACCAGACCCGAATATCCTCCCAAAGCATCAATTTCTCTTACAATCTGTCCTTTGGCTATTCCGCCCATTGCAGGATTACACGACATTTGTGCAATTGCATTCATATTCATTGTTATCAATAGTGTTTTACTGCCCAAATTAGCGGCAGCCGCAGCAGCCTCCGAACCGGAGTGTCCTGCACCAACAACTATCACATCATATTCTTCAAACATTTCTCAATTAGTTTCACGTGAAACATCCATAGGATATTTCGTTAAATAATAGTCTTCTTTCTGTCGCATTAGTAATTTCTCTTCTTCAGTCTTATCACCATATCCGCATAAGTGTAGAATTCCATGAATAATTACTCTCAATAATTCTCTCTCAAAAGTCTGTCCAATAAATATTGAATTTTCCTTAACCCTGTCAATACTTATGAAAATATCTCCGCTAATAATAGATTTATTATTCGAATTATCGAAAGTTATTATGTCGGTATATGTTTCATGCTGCAAATATTCAATATTCATTTTAAGCAGTTCTTCGTCAGTTAGAAACTCATAATTAAGAATTCCCAACTTAAGATTCTCCTCTGAAATAGAATTTGAAATCCAAAGCCTCATCTGATCCGCCCTCAAGACAATTAGATCACTGAATCCATGAAATTCAAAATTAATCATACATCCAATGAATTAATTTTTTCCTTTTTAAAATATGCTTTTAATAAATCTACTCTGGCTTTATAAATACTACTATGCAAGGCCCCGATTTCAAAATCAAGAATAATAACACCATTCTCTATTAGCACATAATCACATAATTGATTCAGTAATTCAAGTGTTATGTTGTTGTTATTCAATGTTTTATCTTGCTCGAGCTTTGTATATGCCTGATTGTCAATGCCTTCTATAAT
>JBFFLX010000059.1:0-19651 GCA_041554435.1 Bacteroidales bacterium | reverse complement strand
CTAATCACAGTTCTTACTTATCATGTTGTTCCTGCAAGAGCATATGACAAAGATCTATCGGCTGCCGTTAACGAAAACGGTGAACTTCCAACAGCACAGGGACAAAATATTACTCTTAACTTAAGTGATTTAACTATCAATGAAACAAGTGATATTGTTGCTGTGAATACTCATACAACTAACGGAGTAATCCATGTTATAAACAATGTATTACTTCCTAACTAAATTATTTGATATGGCATAAACGGTTGATAGTACTGATTTACTATCAATCGTTTTTTTCACAAAATATTTAAAATTAAAAACCATGATTTCACTATATTTAATATTTAACATGCTGATTATGACTCCTTCTTCTGAACACATTATTGATTTTGGAAAAACTAAAAGCGGAGACGAATGGGTTGTAGTAGTAGACGGTGTAATGGGCGGACATTCAAGTTCCACCGCTGAAGTTTCAGAAAACAGTCTTTATTTTCAAGGAAACATTTCTCTTGAAAATAATGGCGGATTTGCTTCCCTCAGGGGACCCAAGAATAATATGGACTATTCAGATTATTCTAATCTCGAAATAAAATATCGTAGCAAAGGTCAGGCATTGGGTATAAGATTTTTAAAATACGAACAGTTTTTTATGCCTTATCTTAAAAAAACCTTTGATGAAACTGCCTGGGAATGGAAAACCGTTAATGTTCCATTAAATGAATTCAAACAATACATATTAAACAGTGAAAGAAGCAAAAATATTACAGCAAAAGATTTTGAAGATATTTCTCGTATAGGATTTATTGTAAGCAATAAAACAGAGGGAGAATTTGAAATTGAAATAGACTATATAAAACTTTATTAAAATTTAAAAAAACAAAATTATGTTCAATATATTTAAAATTAAATCGCAGGAAGACAAGTTATACGACAAATATGAGAGGCTTCTTAAAGAGTCGCATAAACTAAGCACAAGCAGTAGAATAGAGAGCGAGAAAAAATATGCTGCTGCTCAGGAAATACTTCAGGAAATTGAAAATTTAAAAAAATAGTATCATGGCAGTTTTTCAACTTGAATTTGAACAATTACTTAATGCCAGTATTGATGAGGTATGGGATTTTATTTCAAATCCGGCCAATTTAAAAACAATTACTCCTGAATATATGGGCTTTAACATACAGATGAAGCAAATGCCTGATAAAATGTATGCCGGGCAGATAATTCGCTACAAAGTATCGCCTCTATTAAATATTCCCATGACATGGGTTACGGAAATTACCCATGTTAAAGAAAAAGAATATTTTGTGGATGAGCAATTGGTAGGCCCATATAAATTATGGCATCATGAGCATTTTATAGAAGAAACCAAAAATGGAGTTATCATGAAAGATATTTTAACATATTCCCCGCCTTTAGGCATACTTGGAAGTATTGCAAACAGTATAATTATAAAGCGCAAAATAAATCAGATATTTGATTTTAGAGAAAAGAAATTAAATGAAATTTTTAATTAATCCATGATTCTTCAATGAATTTGAGTTGAATAAGAAAATATCCAAAACCCTCCCGTAGGAATATTAACTTAACTACCATGCCTTTTTATTAATCAAGGCATATAAGTTATAAAAATTCCAAAATTTTTTTGCTTTCTCAATTTGTGTTTTCTACAAAATTGTTATTTTTATCACAGTAAAAAACACACATATGTCTGATAATCTTAACGATCCAAATTCAAAGGCTAAACTGCTATATGAGAAGATTTACAATTTATGGTCACATGTTGGTATTAATGATGATGGTGAAGAATATCGTTATCCTAATTCCAGAAGTGAAGTAAAAAAATCAAAAAAAATTCTCAAGAAAATTCACAAATTAGATGTGGATGATGATTACACCAAGGAGTGGATAGATTACATTGAAAAAACAGTAAATACCGCAGATACAAAATATCCAAAATACAAGGAAAATATTATTACTGCCTTAATATTTAGTTTATTGGGTATTGTGGGAATTGGCTTTTTAATAAGCATTGATACTTATAAATATCCCGAAATAAAGTATAATCCCGAATGGTTTGTTACAACTAAATCGACTGATTTACTGTGGAATACAGAAGATCCCAAGGAAGACGAACTTAATATCAAAACAAAGGTACATCTTCCAAAAGGAAGCAAACTAAAACCCATAGCTCAACTAAATAAAGAATGGTTTCAGGTAGAATCTTCTGATGGTCAAAGGGGATTTGTGCCGTTTACGATTCTAAAGGGTGCTGATAAGGCAAAGTCGAAAAAAACCGTTTGGACCTTTAAAAAAATTGGCGGAAAAAGGGTGGACACTATTCCAGCAAATACCATGGTAAAAGTAATCGGTCGTGAAGAAACCAAACTGAGTTATAAAACTGAAAAATTCTTGAAAGTTAAACTTGATGATGGTAGTGTAAGATGGGTCTTGGAAAACAATTTTCAAACCTTGATATTCGACAGTATTCCACAACTAAATCCGGACTATAAATTTTCAACTACAGAGAAAGCCATACAGCAAAACATCATCGGAGATTCTCTGAAAAATATAGAAGAAAAATATGGTCCTGCCACATCATATCTAAAAACAAAAAATACATATCAGGCCTATTTTAAACAACTACATGTTTTTGGTAATAAAAACAAATATGTAGGATTATTGGTGATATTAAACACAAATAATGTTGCTGACAGCACCCGCTTAATGCATCGTAGAGGTCGGCATTTTTATGACAAAATAATCCTGATTAAACAGTTAAAAGATCTGGAAATCACAAGGATATTTAATTACACATTTTATCTTGACAATATTCCTAAAATGCAATGGTGGCAAAATTTTAAAGATTATTCCGGATGGTTTACACGTTCCATAGCCTGGATAATAAAAATGGGAATATATTCAATATTGCTAATACTGTTCTTTTCCATGGGAAGAATGATTGCAGGTCCTTTTATGCAGATATTTTCTTATACCAGATTTCTTGGTAATACTGCAGTTAAAATTGTCAATTTTGTAATCATTATTTTATTTACCTATCTACTTTATTTATATGCTGTACTAGTGGCAGAACAGTGGTTTTTTATAGGTATTCTGGCCTTTGGTACTGCATATTTATTTTATTCAGCACATTCCAGCACGCTGGATTACGAAAGATGCCCTGCTTGCCATACAATGTATGCTGCCATTGATATGGGTACCAGTAAGGATGGTGTTTCAAAATTTTCAAGTACTGCAAAAGTTAATGATTATGTGGGAACTACTGTGTCGTATAGCGGTAATACCCAGATAAATACGAAACACTATTTAACAAGGAATAAAAGAACAATTAATACTTATCAAAATTATAGCGACTATAGATCTTGTAAAACTTGCTATCATGAATGGACAGTACATAGATCTGAAAAAATTGGCGAATCTGTTTCTTACGATTAACCTATAATTTTTAGATGTCTTTTTAGGGATTAATACGCTTTATGAACTGATTATTAAGTTTTTGGTATTACCCGCTCTAAATAATTCAATGCCATTTTAAGAATTATTTAATTTACCGCCCTGTTATATCCATTATTTTTGTGAATATTATCAGGAAACTAAAACTATACCATGAACGATCAAATTGAACAATCTTATAACGAACTTGTAGAACTAAAATATCAACTTTACAACAGTCTTTTCTTAACATTACCATTAGATGCTGTAGAACAAACAGGGCTTTTACTTCCTCTGCTTCAAAAAGCATGTGAAAAAGGATTCGAGCAGGGTTATTCTCCGGAAGTTATCATAAATGAATTTTTTAAAGAGCACAAATCTCATTTTAATGAAAGAGACCGGATTTCTTTTTTATTCAAAGTGATACAATATGTTGAACGACAGATAGTTTTAATCGATGCTTTGGAAGAGTCGGCCTATAGTAAAATCCACAATATTGGTGATTCCGACTCATGGGCCCGAATAAGCGACAAAGTAAGAAACAAAAACCTGGATGACAGGATGAAGGATGTACTTTCAACTTTCGGGATCAGAGTTGTATTAACCGCTCACCCTACTCAATTCTATCCCGGACAGGTATTGGCTATATCTACTGACTTAAAAGATTCAATAACAAATGGAGATATTGCATATTCCCGCGATTTGCTTCAGCAATTGGGCAAAACGCCATTTTATCGCCAGCATAAACCTACTGCTTATAATGAGGCCCTTTCGTTAACGTGGTATTTGAGTAATATTTTCTATCCCGCCATTGGCGAATTGATGGATCGCATAAGCCAGAATTTCAAACAATCGGTATTCCCTGAAAATCAACTAATAACCCTTGGTTTTTGGCCTGGTGGCGACAGAGATGGAAACCCATTTGTAACTGTTGACACCACAAAAAAAGTTGCCGCTCGCTTGAGAGAATCTATTGTCAAATGCTATCATCAGGATATAAAAATGCTGAAACGCAGATTGAGTTTTAGAGGAATTTATGAAATACTTAATGAACTCGATGAATTACTTTATGAGGAACTTACAACTCCGGGAGGCAATAAAAATGTCGAACTGGAATTCTTAATTTCAAAATTAAATGAAATTGAAAAAACTCTGCTAAATAAACATCAGGGATTATTTATTGAGAAGTTACGATCTTTTAAAAGAAAAGTAAATCTATTTGGTTTTTACTTTGCAAGCATCGACATACGTCAGGATAGCAGGGTAATTGCAAAAACCTTTGAGGCTGTGGTAAATGAAAATCCAAATTTATTACCCGACAATTTCGATGATCTATCTCAGAACAATAAATTGGAATATCTTCTAAACCTCGACAAAATAGCAGAAAAATTCTCATCTGAAGATATATTAATAAATGATACTATTGATTCATTTGGCGTTATTAAGCAAATACAAAAAATGAATGGAAATAAGGCAGCGCACAGATACATAATTTCCAATTGTAGAGGCGCCATCGACATTGCCAGAGTTATTGCTTTGGCAAAAATGTGCAGTTGGGGAAATGATGAATTAACACTTGATATAGTTCCTTTATTTGAAACCATTGATGATTTGAAGCAGGCAGGAGAGTCGATGGAAGTGATTTATAATCAGCCTGCCTATAAGAACCATTTACAAAACAGAAAACTCCGCCAGACAGTAATGTTAGGATTTTCCGACGGCACCAAAGATGGTGGTTACCTAATGGCAAACTGGGCAATTTATCGCGCCAAGGAAGATGTAACTGCTGTTTCCAGAAACAATGATGTGGAAGTAGTATTTTTCGATGGCAGAGGCGGGCCACCTGCTCGTGGTGGCGGAAATACACACAAATTTTATTCTGCGCTGGGAAAAACCATCGAAAGCAAACAAATTCAAATTACAGTTCAGGGACAAACCATTAGTTCGCATTACGGAATAAAGGAAGCTGCTGTTCATAACCTTAGTCATTTGCTTACGGCAGGTATAGAAAATAATTTGTTTAAAAGACCTGAATCAAATTTGAGCGAATCTCAGAGACAATTAATTCAGGATTTATCTGAAATCAGTTTTAAGAAATATGACAGTTTAAAAAAGCATGAACTCTTTATGCCATTTCTTGAGGAGAGAAGTACTTTAAAGTATTATAATATGGCTAATATTGGTAGCCGGCCGGCAAAAAGAGGGAGTTCCGAAAAATTAAAACTCGAAGATTTAAGAGCAATTCCTTTTGTGGGCGCCTGGAGTCAGTTAAAACAAAATGTACCCGGATTTTATGGTTTGGGCAGCGCCTTAAAAGCACAGGAAGAAAAAGGAAATTTAGATGAATGTATTGAACTGTTTCAGTCCTCAATATTTTTTAAAGCCCTGCTCGACAATAGTATGCAAAGCATGAGCAAAACAAACTTTAGCATCACCAGTTATATGCAAAAGGATAAAAAGTTTGGGGGTTTCTGGACCTTAATTCATAATGAGTTTTTATTGAGTAAGGAAATGGTTTTAAAGGTTTCGGGTAATAAAGAATTACTGGAAGACAATGCCCGAAGCAGAATGAGCATTAGTTTAAGAGAAAATGTTGTTTTGCCCCTTTTAACAATTCAGCAATATGCACTAATTAAAATACAAAAAGCCATGGAAGATTCAAATAATGAACATCTTTCATTTTATGAACGTATGGTTATGCGATCGTTATTTGGGAATATTAATGCAAGCAGGAATTCGGTGTGATCCAGGGTTTTGTATTTGCAAAGCAGGCATTTATCGAGAAATTATATGTCCTTATATGCTTAATTATTTTTCATTCATCCTATAATCGAGCCTTATAAATGATTTATTATTAGTCAATTCCATTTCATCCCTGTTTATTAACTTCATGTTTTGAGATTGTATAAGACTATTTATTTCTTTCTCATTCACTTCATTAGAAATATCAGCCAGTTTTTCAAGAGATTTATACTTAGTTTTAGAAACAAATGTTGTATTTGTACTTTTCTGGATTACAATCAGTAAAATGCCATTTTTGCTTAGCAGATTTATTATTTTCTCTAATACTGTTTCAGGATCAACATATTCAAGTACAAGCCCAACAAAAAACAAATCGACGTTTTTGATGGGTACTTCATCATTTTGTATATCCGCATTTATTATTTCAAGCCTGTTTATTCTATTTTTAAAGTTTTCTTTTGTTTTTTTCAGGTAATCTGAGTTTATGTCAATTGCAAACACTTTTTTCGTTATTTCCGATTTTATATGTTCCAATCCGTTACCTGTTGAACAGCCTAAAAGAGCAAAATTTTCAGGTAAATATCTTTCAAGACTTTGCTTAATTATTTTGTTCAGGGCTTGTGCTTGTCCTACTTCCAGCATATGATTTTCATAATCTGAAAGTGGTATTTCTAACCAGGGATTTTTCATTGGTTTAATTATTGTTTTCTGGTTTAGTTGAGGTTGAACGGTGAGTATAAGAATAGTAGCCATCTGCGTGGCACTTTCCTGTCAAGTTACAGAAAAGTTGAGGCGGGCTAAAACCCTTTAATTTACTACAGTCTCGGCTATTATTTTTATACATTGTTGCGCTTTCGTGTTTTACATTTTTAATAGTCTTTATTTTGACTTTAATATCTCCTTTATTAATTCTTTTGCAAAAAAATCAATACTATTACTTGGAAATTCATTCACCATAACAACTACCGATAAACTATATTCTGGTAAATAAATCATGTATGTAGCTGTACCAATGCTTGCTCCACCATGACCGACTCCCTTTTTGCCATTTGGTATTATTACATCAGTAAAAAGCTGCAAACCAAGTCCATAGCCTTTCATATTGTATTGGTGATCAAAATCAACAAAATCCAGCATTTCATTCATTGATTCCTTATTTAAAACATTGCCTTCAAATAACGCATAACACCATTTTGCCAAATCTTCTGCTGTTGTTACAATTCCGCCAGAACCATATATAATTGATTCATGTGAAGCTCTGGGAAGAAACGTTATATCACTTTTTGAGGAACCGAACATAATGTCGTCTCCAAATATATGAGCCTGATTATCAGGGATGCTGTCTGCTAACCATAAGTAATAGTTATGAAGATTTAAAGGATCCCAAAGATTTTTTTTCAACTGAAAGGATAAACTTGACCCGGTTGCTTTTTCAATAATCATTGCCATTAAAACGTAGTTGGTATTTGAATACTGCCAACCTTCTCCTGGCAAAAAATTAGGATCTTTAATGTATTCGAATACCTCTTCCGACGTCCATATTCTATTTCTATCTTTTTTAAGTGCATCCCATATGTCATCATTATTAAAAAAATTATAAATACCACTCGTATGATTTAGTAACTGACGTATTGTAATATTTGAATCAATGTATGGATAGACCGGCAACCATTTTGATAAACTATCCTCTAATGATAATGTTCCATTTTCTGCCAATTTGAGCGTAAGAGCTGCAACAAAATTCTTTGTAACACTGCCAATACTAAATAACATATCTGGATTCATTGAGACAGTATCATGAGAAATCCCACTTGTCCCAACCCATAAACTATCTGCGTCAAAAACAATTGCTGCAGATACACCTCTAGCATTGTATTTTTTTACTCCTTTATCAAGAACCTTATGAAGTTTTTGGTCTAATGAGTTATTTTCAATTGTCGAACAAGAAGCAAATAAAAGTCCATAAATAATCAATAAAAAAATAGTCTTTGTTACTTGAAATGTTTTCATATCTTAATTTTTTAATTGAGTTTCCACGTCTAAATTATTTCATATTTTGATGGAACCTCTGTCAACATGAAGCACAACTTATTTATAAATTCAACAAATCCCCATTATAACTCATTAATCTGCGGATATGTGTAGTTTGCGATATTGTTATTACTTCCATGGTGGATTAAGTGGTTTTGGTTTTGTAAATTTAAACATTATTTCTGTTGAATTTCACGCTGTTAAGATTAATCTTTTCGATGTAAAAATTTGTAGATATTGATGCATAAACCACAACTATTAATATCCTTGAATATAACTTCCTGCAATAATTTGATAATCATTACTTAACATTAAATTAATATGAATAAATAATTATTTCGTGTCCTTTGCCGACACAAATTCCAAAACAGATGGAATTGAATAATTTGTTTTAATAATAAATCATGAAACACATTAACAATTTTAAAATGAAACAAAAAACTACTCTGCTTATAGTTATTCTTGCTCTTATTTCGACTACAATGTTTGGTCAAAATGAAAAAGAAAATGATGCTTTTAAACCATCAGGAAAGCCATTTGCAAAAATTTTCACAAATTTCCATACCGATTTTACCGATGGCACAAGCTTTAGCCAGTTTCAATTAACCCGGGCTTATTTAGGTTACCAATATGAATTTAGCAAACATTTCTCTGCTAAAGCAAATCTTGATTTTGGAAATCCCGGTACAGGAAAACTTGAAATGGTTGCATTTGTTAAGAATGCTTATGTAAGTTATCATAATAAAGGCCTAAAAGTACAGTTCGGACTTATTGGAACCACACAGTTCAAACTTCAGGAAAGTATTTGGGGAAACAGATATATGTACAAATCTTTTCAGGATGAGTATGGTTTTGGATCAAGTGCAGACCTTGGAGTTAGTGTTGCATATAAATTTAATAAATTTATTGCTGCCGATGTATCCGTTTTAAATGGTGAAGGTCATAAAAAACTTGAAAACGACAGCGTATTTAAATATTCCGCTGGAATAACAATTACGCCAATTAAGAATCTGTATTTCCGCGCTTATTACGATTATATGAAGAAAGATTTCGCTGAGCAATCCTATTCATTCTTTGCCGGATATCAAAACAATTCTTTAAGTGTAGGTGCAGAATACAATAAACAATTAAACCACAATTTGGGTGATGGAAAAGATTATGAGGGATACTCTTTCTATGCCTCTTACAATATGAAAAAATATAGAATATATGGTAGATATGACCATATAACATCAGCAACATTAACTGGGGAAACCGATCCCTGGAATATTTCAAAGGATGGTCAGGTATTAATTGCAGGTGTACAATACACTCCAATTAAAGGCATTAAAATATCACCTAACTATCAACTATCAATACCAGCTGAATCAGGAACTCCTTCTACTTCAGGAGTATACTTAAGTTTAGAAATCAAATATTAGAAATTATTTAAATCAAAATAATATGAAAAAATTAATTATCATTCTTTTGGCGATTGTCGTATTTGCATCCTGTGAAAACAACAATACAAAAAGCAATACTGAAAACAAAAAATCAAATGTATCAATTGCTGCTGCAGGTGCTACTTTCCCAATGCCTTTCTACAATATGGCTTTCAAAGCATATACTGAGAAAACAGGAATATCGGTTTCATACGGTGGAATTGGCTCAGGAGGCGGAATTCGCAGTCTGAAAGACAAAGTTGTTGATTTTGGAGCGAGTGATGCATTTTTAAATGATGCAAAAATGGCGGAAATGCCTGCTCCTGCTGTTCATATACCAACTTGTAGTGGTGCTGTTGTTATCGCTTTCAATTTAAAAGGAATCAATTCCATTAAATTAAGTCCTGAGGTATTAACCCAAATATTCATGGGTAAAATAACTCAATGGAACGACCCAGAACTTGTAAAACTAAATCCTGATGTTAATTTTCCTGATGCAGGAATTAAAGTTGTTCACCGTTCCGACGGAAGTGGTACTACTGCTATTTTCAGCGACTATATGAGTAAAATTAGCCGTGAATGGAAAGATCAGATTGGCGCAGGAAAATCACTGAACTGGCCTGTAGGTATGGGTGCTAAAGGTAATCCAGGTGTTGCCGGAACTATTAGTCAAACCGAAGGCTCAATTGGTTATATAGGTTCTGAATATGCTTTTGCACAAAAGATATCTTTCGCCTTACTACAAAACCTTTCCGGGAACTTTATTGAGCCTAGCCTCGAGTCGGTTAGTGCTGCTGGAAATGGTGTAATTCCCCAGGATACAAGAATTATGCTAACTAACTCATCAGATCCGGATGCATATCCAATATGCGGATTTACATGGATTGTACTCTATAAAGACCAAAACTTTAACGGTCGTTCAGAAGAACAGGCTAAGGAAACTTTAAGGCTTCTCAACTGGATGCTCCAATCTGAAGCACAGGCGATAGCAAAGAAGGTAAATTATGCTCCTCTTCCGGAGAATGTTGTAAGTATTGCTAAGGAAATATTAAATACCGTAACATACGACGGCAAACCTCTAAAATATTAATACTAGAAACTTGATGAACAGCGAAAGGATTACCAAAAATATTTTATTCGTAACATCCTTAGTCATTCTATTGATATCTATCGGCATGGTAATCACTCTGGTGAGTGGTTCCATTCCGATTTTTAAAGAATTCGGATTTCAGTTTATTTATTCAACAAATTGGGATCCCACAGCAGGAAGGGAAAGTTATGGAGCTTTACCGGTTATTGTTGGAACTCTCATAACCTCCTTTCTGGCTTTAATTATTTGCCTTCCACTGGCATTTTCCACATCACTTTTTATAGCTGAGTATTATAAGGGCAGCACAATATCCAAAGTGATTGGAACATTAATCGACCTCTTGGCAGGTATTCCGTCAATAGTTTATGGTTTATGGGGTTTTTATGTATTGCGTCCTTTCATAGTACAACTCGGTTTAAGTGAACAAGGTTATGGAATTTTTACTTCCAGTCTTGTATTGGCAATAATGATAATCCCTTACGCAACCTCCCTTAGTACCGAAATCATTTCACTGGTCCCCAATCATTTAAAAGAGGCTGCCTATTCATTGGGCGCCACACGTCTGGAAGTTATTTTTAATGTAACAGTTCCTGCAGCCAGATCCGGGATCATTGCAAGTTATATTCTTGCTTTTGGCAGAGCCATTGGTGAAACCATGGCAGTAACAATGTTAATAGGTAACAGAAATGCTATTCCACACAGTATTTTCGATATTGGAAATACAATGGCAAGTGTAATAGCTAATCAGTTTGGAGAGGCCGAAGGTTTAAAACTTAGTGCACTTATTGCAATAGGACTTCTGCTTTTCATAATAACTGCCATAATCAACTATCTGGGAAAATTAGTTATAAAACAATTCTCATAAACCAATGACTGCAAGACCAATAAAAAATAGTATTTTCAAAGGTGCGGTAATTGTATTCTCACTAATGGCCATTACCCCTATCTTGCTAATTATTTATGAATTAGTTCGTAAAGGTTATAAGCAGATAAATCTGAGTTTTTTTACCGAAGTAGCTCCAAGTACATGGGATGCTATGACGGCAAATAATAATGGCGAACTAATCCCCGGAGGTATACTAAACGGAATTACCGGTACTTTTTTGATGGTATTTATTGCAAGTATTATTGCCATTCCAATTGGCTTAATTACAGGGATTTATCTTTATGAAAATGCTGGAAAACGCTATGCAAATATCATTAGAAATATTTCCGATATCCTACAGGGATCTCCATCAATTGTAATTGGTATTATTGGATATTTTTGGGTAGTAAAATATATTACCAATGGTTTTTCGGCTTTGGCCGGAAGCGTTGCTTTGGCAATAATGATGCTGCCACTTATTATTCGATCAACCGAGGAAACATTAAAAATGATACCACAAACAATTAAAGAGGCAGGTCTTGCTCTTGGTGTACCTTATCATAAAATAATATTACGTGTATTATTACCAACCAGTTTTAGCGGCCTAGTAACCGGAATACTGCTGGCTCTTTCAAGAGTAATTGGAGAAACAGCACCTTTACTAATTACTGCACTGGGAAGTCCAATGGTAAACTTTAACATTGATAAACCCGTAAGTGCAGTACCTCTGTTAATTTGGGAATTTTATAACGACCCGAACATGGTAAACCTGATTTGGAGTTCATCATTATTTCTGGTGGTATTTATATTGACCATGAATCTTATATCAAAAAAAATTGCACCTAAGAAGAATTAAATAAAATGAATAGTTCAATCATAGAAGTAAAGAAACCTGTAATAAGAATAGAAAACCTTTCTGTTTCTTACGAAAAAGGCAAAAATGCTGTGAATAAAGTAAATGCAGACATTAAAAAGAACAGCATTACTGCAATTATGGGTCCTTCGGGTTGTGGAAAGAGTACTTTGTTAAGAGCCATTAACCGAATGCATGAACTGTATCCCAACATTAAAACAGAAGGTAAAATTTTACTTAATGAGCAGGATATTTCCAAACTCTCCCTTATCGATTTAAGACGAAAAGTAGGAATGGTTTTCCAGCATCCTAATCCGTTTCCAAGTATGAGTATTTACGACAATGTAATTTCAGGATACAAATTAAATGGAATACGTCAGAAGAAATCGAAACGCGATGAGATAGTTGAAAAATCATTACAAGATGTTGCTCTATGGAGTGAAGTTAAAGATTCATTGTTTAAAAAAGGCAATTTCTTGTCGGGTGGTCAGCAACAAAGATTGTGTATTGCACGTGCACTGGCCTTTGAGCCCGATGTAATTTTGCTCGACGAACCAACCTCGGCTCTCGACCCAATAGCAACTTCAAAAATTGAAGAACTTCTGGTGAAACTAAAAAAAGAATATACTATTGTTATGGTTACTCATAATATGGCACAGGCTGCGCGTATTTCCGACCAGTCGATTTTTATGTACCTTGGTGACCTGATAGAATATGGCAAAACAAAAATTATGTTTACTACCCCATCAGACAAGAGAACAGAAGAATATTTAACTGGTAAATTTGGATAAACCATTCTTAAAAAAATAATCATGAATACGATAAAAGATAAGGCTTTAGATAAAATTTGGGATGATTTTGAAGATCTTTCAAAATTAACTATCAGACAAATGAAATCGTTGTCGAAGATACTGGAATCAGATAAATCGAGTATTTCTGAGGAAATATTGAATAAAATGATCGACAAGGAAAACCGGCTGGATGAATTTGAGGTAAAGATTAGTAGCAGGATAGTTAATGCAATAGTAATGCATCAGCCAATGGCCTCTGAATTAAGAAATATTATGGCTTGTCACAGGATGTTAACAAACCTGGAACGTATAGGCGATTTGGTAATGAAAGCAGTGGGTCTAATCTCTAAAAGTTATGATACTGATTTGCTTGTAAAAAACTCAAAGAGTATTAATAAAATGCTGATCATGAGCACGAAAATGCTTCAAAAAGCAACTAATTCATTTATTAATCACGACATTGATGCCGCAATGTGGACAATTAAAAATGATACCGTAGTGGATACTATGAACCATAAAATACTAAATAACTTATTGGAGGAAGTTGACTTTACTGAGAATCAACATCAGAGTATATTAAACTTCATGGCTGTTAAAAGCATTATTTCCAGCATAGAAAGAATGGCCGACCACGCTGCCCATATCGGTGAAGCTTCAATTTATGCCAATGCAGGCGAAGATGTAAGGCATGCTGATTCTTCCAAAGCAAAATAAACTTGGGGTTTTATTCAAGAAATTCGAAATAACTAATTCAAAATATTAAGCAAAGAAGGCTGTCAGGAAAAGGCAGCTTTTCTTTTTGTGTGCATTAAAGTATATGTTAGTTAGAAATTTTTCAGGTAACTAACCTTTATAATCTGAGCGTAAAATAAATTTTTTTGATAATTATTCCCTGATATTTATGATATTTGCCAAAAATCAATAAAAATTATCCGATGAACATATACCTGCAAATTGGGAGTACTGTTGTAATATTCGCATTAATTTCTTACTCAATAGGGATTATTACCGAACAAAGAATTAAAAGAATTACAAAACGAGTTATTACATTCCTAACACTGGGAGTTCTACTTGATATTTGCGCTACCGCATTTATGATATATGGTTCCGACAAAGGCGGTTTTACTCTTCATGGATTTATAGGCTATTCATCTTTACTGGGAATGCTTCTGGATGCCATCTTTATGTGGGTACGAATATCAAAGGTTGGTATTGATAAAGAAGTTCCTAAAGCCCTTCATTTATACTCCAGATATGCATACATATGGTGGGTGCTGGCTTTTATTACCGGTGGGCTGCTTGTAGTGTTTAGATAGAATTATTTATATAATTGTTAAAAAGGATTTATATAAACTGCTGCACCCAGCCATTGTATCAGGCGCCCGGTATAAACACTGTATGGTAATGGTCCATTGAAATAGGTAAACAATATTTTAGCGCCTCTTCTGTCAGGTTCTCCAATTTTTACTCCCAATGCCATATTTATTCCTGGAATATAGTAATTGTCTTGTTTGCTGTCGGCATAAAATCCGGCACATAAATTTACCGATTCCTCTTTATCTAGAGGCAACAAATATTCCAAACCTGAAGTAAATACCAGAGGTTTTCTTGGTGCAGAAGATGTTAAAACTGTTCCAACCCCTAAATTAAATCTGAAATTTTTAATTAAATAAGAAGCCGTTATATCCAGTTGCTCATAATTATTATTGTTTCTATAATATGATGTAATATTATTTCTAACCATATAATCGTCACCCATATGAGAAGATAAATGGTAAATACGAAGCCGGAGCATTAAATTGTCCATTTGCCAAACAATTGGCATCCCGATTATAAAATCTGAACTCAGAATATTTCTTTGCATATAATCTTCTCTCATTGTCCATTCAAACTGAGTAATTGCTCCGCCTTCCATTCCAATATCAATAGAACTTTTCTCCGATATTTTCAAAGAAATGAAAGATTTCTGAAAACCAAACGAAAACCCGGTTATAACATAATCAGTCGGACTATTTCCTTCCCAAATGGCAGCAATCTGAACATACGATTGTGCGGCTAATGGGTCCAAACTTAATGTATGCCACAAATTTTGCTTTGGAAAAAAATCCAACTTCTGGCTAAAGCCTGAAAATGATATTAAAATTAGAATTGCAAACAGGTATTTTTTTTTCATGCTTAAACAAGGTTAAAATGAATCAAAAATTATTGAGTATATTTTTTTGCAAGTTGAATATTATCTATCTGCTAACATCTTTGCTGCATCTTTTTGAAAATATACATTCCAGGGGTAGGTATTTCCTCCTGAGTGTGGGTCTTGTGCAATTACCCATTCTAAATCCTCCTTCATAGCCCCGGTATCGCCAATCAGATCATAAAGGTACTTGGCTCTTCCCCAGCGATTTACAAAATAGTCAGGTCCTGTTTTTATGGCAATATTAAATTCTTCTGCTGCACGTTCTTTACTTCCTCCAAACCTTTCCGGAACCGCTATATAATACAGTGCACGTGAAAAATAGTTTCCTCCACCTGCCCATGTTGGATCCAACTCATCAATTCGGTCGATCATACTATTATTGTCGATAACAATTCGGGTATTCATAACTCTTGTCAATGGCGAAAGACAATCTTTGAAATAATAAAATCTGGCTGTATACCAATAGCCCATAGCATCAATTTCTGCCAATGTTAAACTTTTTGATGCCTCTACTATTTCTTCTCCATTATTTACTCCATTCAAAAAATCTTCATTTGTACACATTGCCTTTTCACAGTATTTAATTGCTTCTTTATAATAAAACTTCTTATCTTTTTTACTCGATGAATATGCTGCTCCCATTAGAATATTGTAATTTCCTATTTTCCATAAAGCATAATAGTTATCAGGATCAACTTTCTCTATCTGTTTAAATACATCAATTAATTTGATTAGTTCCTCCTTTGAATCGGCATGGTATTCGATATCCTTTGCCTTATCCATTAAATCACTTATATCAGCTGATTTTGTAGTTTGCTTATAATCCTTCCATCCTGGTTTAAAACTTACACAAGAACTTTGAAATAAGAATATTGATAAAATACTCAGACAAATAATCGATTTAGTAATTCTTTTCATAATATTTATTTTTTGTTTTAATAACATCGAAACCTATACCATCTTTTCTTTTCTTAAAAAGTTTCGGATTAGAGAAATCAATTTTTCTTCCATGAAACAATTTATTGTGAATATCAAAAATACCCTGATCAATATCAGGAACTTCTCCAATAAAGAAAGTATGGGATGTTCCTGTGGGAAACCTAAGACCTACCGCCTGTGAAAAATTTATATATTCAGCATTCTCGGCTATAGGGAGTTTTATTTTCTCACCTAGTTGCTTGCCATCTTTTGTGAATATTCTAACACCTTTTAAGTTGAAATCCGACTTATTACTTATGATGTAAATCCTATCCTGAAAATTTAATCTCTCTACCCAAAATTTATGCCCCAACTGATTTACGGCAGCAGAATTTAAAATTATGTTGTCGAAAATTCTGGAATTTACCTTATCACAACTATCGCAAAGTGCATAATTCATAATTAAAGAATTACCTAAACTATGAAATAGAAGTGATAATTTCTTATCAGAAAAATATGTATTCGTTTCTTTAAAAGATTCCATTAATCCAATTAATTCTATAAAATGAATATCCGATTTTATTGAATTTTTCTTTGAGTTTTTGAAGTTTTTTATCCCATTTAAATCTACATCTTTTGTGGGCCAACTAAATACGATAACATTTGCTTTATATAAATATTGAATGTCGAAACCCCGCATTATTGATTGTTCAAAAGTCTTGCTGTCGCCATGAACAAACAATAAAAAATCATTATTAATACTCGAAATATGCTTTATAAATACTGATGAATCCAGAACCTCATAATTCAAGGAATCCGGTTTAATAAAAGTTGCTCTTAAATAACTTAATTCTTTACCTTCCTTAACTGAGTTTTTAAACTTTCGAATATTATTTTCCAAAATCTTTTCTCTATTGGTTATTATATAAATTGTATCTCCATTATTGAATTCCGACATGTACTGCGACTCCAGTTTTTGTCCTAAAGCGGAAAAACAACTAAATTGTATAATTAAACCGATAAATAAGATTAACGTGGTATAAAATAATCTGTATACCTGTTTGCGATTATGCTTCATTGGCAAACTGCTTAAACAACAAATATAATTATTAGTTTGATTAAATGCTAAAAATCAAATCTTTAAAAATTCGCAATACAATCTTAAACCATATTATTTAACTCATGGTATAATTATTTAGAAAACTGAATCAGTAATGATATTTACTTTTTACTATTTTTACATGATTTGTGAGAAATATTCAGGAAAGCTTAACTGTATTTACAATTATTAAAAAAATTGCCTTAAAACAGTTTATCAAGATTTATTTGTCCGCATAAATAAGTATTAGCAATATGGTCATTTTTAAAATCGCAAGTTTTATCTGAAAATTATATAACACAAGGCAATTAATATTTTTATCAATATTTTATATTACAATGGTGCCAAAGGAAAATCGATCAAAAACAACCATATATAGTCAACTTATTAGAAGAGGCCGGATTATTCTGGTATTGATAGTTTTAATTTTAGTTGCCAGTCAAATAGTAGTTAGTTTACTAAAGAAGTCTTCCAACGAATTTTTGATTGAATATAATGAAGTGAATGCCATTCAGGATTTCAAACTATCATTGTATCAATTATTACTTCAAATTAATATAATTGAGCATACACTCAATGATAATGATGAAGAGTTTTTTAAAATTCTCATTTACAATGCAAATAATAAACTAACTGAATGCAAAGAAATAATAACTAAATCACACGACACTGAAATCCTGCATAATTTTGATAATAAACTTTATAGGATTGAACACCTGTCAGATAAACTATTTGAATTAGACTCTATCAGTGAAACAAATAAAATTGAAGTCATTACATTATTAAAAAATGACATTACTCAGGGCATTAATGAAATTGATGCAATACTGATTGAAATTAAAGAAGAAACCATCTTTTATGGAGAGATTAATGATACTGTTTTCCGGCATAGCAGCATTACAATTTTGATTTTAGGAATAATTATAATTATTGTATTTATAAGTGGGGGGCTTAGGTTCATTAAGAACTTTACACAACCTATTAATGAACTAGTGGAAACAACAGAATTAATTGCTAAAGGGAATAGAGGCTTAAAGGTTAAAAGTCAATATACTCAGGAATTTACTCTTTTATCAAATTCCTTTAATAATATGCTGGAATCTCTAGAGAGAACAACTGTTTCAAAAGGCTATCTGGATAGTATTATAAATAATATGTTCGACTCACTGATTGTAACAGATAAGTCTCTAAAAATTCAATCTATTAACAGAAGTGCCAATAAGTTATTAGGCAAGCCTCTATCGTCTCTATTAGGCAAATCCGTTGAAGAAGTGGTTGCAAATTTCAAGCCAGTTAATAGTAGTAAACTCGATGATGTAGAAAATTTACATAGTCAAATTGATTTAATTAATAAAGCAAATGGTTTTATTAATAATGAAAATGAATTAGTGCCCTCACTTATTTCATGTACACCACTAATAATGGAGAATGGTTCTATTGAAGGTATAATAATTCTAGGGCATGACTTGAGGGACAAAATCAAGATTGAAAAAAAATTAGACGAATCTCGCAAGATAAAGCAAATTTACATTAACGATGCACAAGAAAAAGAAAGACTGCGAATTGCTACTGACCTTCACGACGGTTTAGGGCAAATGCTAACCGCTATAATGTATTCTAGTCAGGAACTCCAAAACTTAGAGATAGGTCAGAAGGAAGAAAGAAGGGCATTAATTCAGAAAATTCAGAATCAAATTGATGCGGCTATTAAAGAGACTAAGAATTTAGCTCATGATTTAATCCCTATTTTGTTAAAGGATTTCGGATTAATCCCTGCTATAAATAGCCTCATTGAGAAAGCCAATGAGATGAGCAAAATTAATTTTAGTTTTAATTCTTTTGATTTTGACGAAAGGATTGATTCCAAGTTAGAAAAGGCATTGTATAGAATATGTCAGGAATCACTAAACAATATTGTTAAACATTCATTGGCTGAAAATGCAAATTATCAAATATTTAAACAAATATGGCGGCCGGATTCTGGAGCAGCCAAAGGATGTATTGTTCTGGTTCATGGTTTAGGAGAGCATAGCGGAAGATATGCAGGACACTTTGCGAAATTTTGGACTGATAATGGTTTCGCCATCCACGCTTTCGACCTTCCTGGTTTTGGAAAGAAATCCCAGGAGAATATCCTTAAGGGCATCAAGGTACTTAGAAAATACCAGGAAAAATACCTCTATGGAGAGATAATAAGCGAAGCAGAAGCGG
>JBFFLX010000058.1:0-20021 GCA_041554435.1 Bacteroidales bacterium | reverse complement strand
TTTCCAACTGATTTCTTTCGCTTTCTGAATTGTCGCTCTACAAGTGGCGTGAATTTGAATACCCAGCGTTGAATAGTAGCATGATCCACTTTAACGCCTCTGATAGATAGGAGTTCTTCTACATCTCTATAGCTAAGACTAAACCTTAATTTAAAATAAACCGCTTGTAATATGATTGCCTTAGGGAAACAAAGACCTTTGAACATCTCTTTTTATAGTAAAGATAGATTTTTAGTTGTTTGTACACAGATGCGACAGAACCGGTGATTGTTACTATGATATTATTAAAGCAGAAGGTTTCAAATTTGAATATAATTTAGGTAAACAGGAAGTTAATGATATAGATTATTATTTTACTTATAACTATTACTATTATTTAGACTTCATAAACAAAATTAAACTAATTAAAATATTTAAACGATGATATCACCCATGCCAATTGATGAGTTACCAAGTTTTGTAGCTAAACATAACAACATATCAGAACCCTCTGATAACCCATGGTTAAAATATATGATAGTTGGAGGTCTTTTGCTTTTTGCATTTGCAATCTCTGTAGCTATAATAGATAAAAAAGAACCATATAGTATAACCAAAAATCCAGAAGAAAATGAAACCAGTATTGAATAAATCTTCAATAGAAGATATAAAAAAAATTGTAAAGATTACAATTGGAACAATAGTTCTTGTAGTGGGATTTACCGTTTTAATAAAATTAAGTAAAATAATGATAGTTGACTGTAAAGAGATGGGATTGTAGTTGAAACATCTCACAAAATCAATCAAAATAAAAAAAAGGCCAAGCTTAATTTCTTGGCCTTTTTTTTATAATCTATTCTGTACAATTTCTAATAAAAAACCTGAGAACATCGTAAAAAGCCGTAAAACGTCGTTGTACATCGTAACACCTCTTGAAACGACGTTTTAAGAGGTGTATGTAAGTGTTAAATTTGATAAATTTAATGAGATTTCAGCTGACAAAACCATCTTTGACCATCTATTTTTTTAAGTAAAGAAAACTAATTTTTTTATTTACTTAAAAAAATAGATGGTCAGAACCCAAGATAATTCATATATTAAACTATACTAAATTTTAGAACGGTCTCATTAATATATTCTTCACCTAGTTTTAATATTGAAGAAGGAAAATTATTATTATTTGGTGCATCTGGAAAATTCTGAGTTTCAAAACAAATAGCTGAAAATTCAGAATAACTGACTCCATTTTTATAAGTCAAATCTGGTAATTTTACCGGTGTATAAACCACACTTGCAGGTTGATTGGTATAAACTCCCATTTGTATTCCTGTTTTTGGAGACATTAATAATGCTTTTAATTTTCCATCTCCTAAGACAAAAGTGTCATCAAAACCTTCAAAATCCTCTCTCCCGAGCAGTGATATTTTATTTCTATCAAAACGCGTGTTCATTGAATACAACAGTTTTCCTGAAGGAATTAGTTGGTCATCTACCTCTAAATAATATGGACTATTAATTAATAATTTGTGATCTAAAATAGTGCCCTTTCCATCTAAATTAAAATAAGAATGATTGGTTAAATTAACGGGTGTTTCAGCATCGGTTGTTGCTTTATAAGTAATTTTAACTTCATTATCTTCGCTAAGCTGATAGGTTACAAAAGTTTTTAAATTCCCTGGGTAGCCTTCCTCTAGATGTTCGCTGAAACAAGATAATGTTACTTGTGGGTTTCTTCCTTCATTTAAACTTACAACTTCCCAATATTTTTTGTCAAATCCAATTTTTCCACCATGTAAGTGAACACCATGTTCATGATGAATTGGATATACCTCTTCATTAATTTTAAAGCATCCTCTAGAAATTCTACCGGCATATCTTCCAACCGAACTACCTAAATACAGCCCTTTTTCTAAATAAATCGGTTTGATATAATCTTCAGCAGATTTCAAACCAACAACAACATTCACTAATTCTTTATTCTTATCAGGTACCATTAAGATTATTATGGCAGCTCCAAAATTAGAAACGTGTAATTCTGACCCACTTGAATTTATAAGCTTTATTACTTTAATTTGTTGAACCATTACTTTTAATTAATTTTATAATACAATTTTCAAATTAACTGTTTCCTTTCTTTTCCCATTCCCAAGATGATTTTGTCATATCATCGAGTGTTAATGTAGGATTCCAATTTAATTCTTCTTTTGCTTTAGAGGTACTTGCATATAAAATTGGCACGTCTCCTTCTCTTCTAGTGGCAAATGAATAATTTAATTTTTGTTTTGTTGTTTTCTCAAAAGAAGCTATTACATCTAAAACTGAGTACCCAATTCCTGTACCAATATTAAAAATTTCAAAATTCTCATATCCTTCATTTCGTATCAATCTTTGAAGTGCCAGCACATGTGCTTTTGCAAGATCCACCACATGAATGTAGTCTCTTACAGCAGTACCATCTTTAGTTTCATAATCATTCCCAAATATTTTAAGCTCATCTCTAAGCCCTAAAGCTGTTTGTGTGATAAATGGCATTAAATTATTTGGAATGCCAGTAGGAGTTTCGCCTAAATTACCTGAACTATGAGCTCCTATTGGGTTAAAATACCTTAATGATATTGCTTTAAAGTTTTTTGCTGCTTTTGAAAAATCTTCGATTATTTCTTCTCCAATTTTTTTGGTGTTGCCATAAGGTGATGTTGGTCTTTTTGTTATTGAATTTTCGTTTAGCGGAAAACAATCTGGCAATCCATAAACGGTTGCTGATGAAGAGAATATTAAATTTCTTATTCCAAACCTATTCATACCTTCAAGAACATTTAACAATATATTTAAATTGTTATGATAATATTGAAGAGGCATTTTCACACTTTCTCCTACAGCTTTAAATGCAGCAAAATTAATTAATCCTACTGCATCCTTATTGCTTTCAAAAAAGATGGAAGTTTTGTTTTTATCTGTCAGGTCAATATTTTCAAATGTAGGTTTTACACCCGTTATACTTTTAATGCTATCTAAAACTGAAATATCTGAATTACTTAAATTATCAACGATAATTACCTCAAATCCTTCATTTATAAATTCCACAGCTGTATGCGAACCTATATATCCTGTACCACCTGTAATTATTATTTTATTTTTCATTTATTTATCATCTTTTATTTCCAGAAAATAGCATATAATGCAACTAACACAATCATTACTGCAAACGAACCAATGTTAAATAATGGGCTTGTTTTGAATAACTCTTTAGAAATTTCAATACCTTTTTCATCATCTTTTCCTTTATGTTGGAAATAACTAACCAATGTAATTACTAACATCGTAAGCACTGCTGTATATCCCATTTGGTCCATCCATGGTAAATCTAAAAATAATGAACTTGTAGACCATCCTTTTGGAGCAACCTTAAAGTACATTGCAATTGGAATTGAAACTAATGCTCCAATAATGGCTGCTTTATTTGTTGTCTTCTTCCAAAATAATCCTAGCATAAATACAGCTAAAATCCCAGGACTTACAATTCCTGTATATTCTTGTATAAACTGGAAAGCCTGATCAATTCCTCCTAATAGTGGCGCCATAATACTTCCTATTATCAAAGCAACTGCAGCTGAAATTCTACCAACATTTACTGTAGCTTTATCACTTGCATTTTTGTTAATGTATTGTTTGTAAATATCCATTGTGAAAATGGTTGAAGTTGAATTTAACATTGAAGCTAAAGACGATACAATTGCTGCTGCTAATGCTGCAAAAGCCACACCTTTTAAACCTGTTGGTAAAAATTGTAACAGCCAAGGATATGCTTTATCTGCTTGTTCTAATGTTGGTAAATTCTTTAATCCTGCCTCCCCTAAACGAGCCATAATTTCTGGATCATTTACCATAACATAAGCTGCAATTCCTGGAATTACTACAATTAATGGTATTATTAATTTTAAAAATGCCGCTAATAAAATCCCTTTTTGAGCTTCTTTTAATGATTTTGCAGCTAAAGTTCTTTGAATAATGTATTGGTTGAAACCCCAGTAGTACAAGTTTGCTACCCATAAACCACCAACTAAAACTCCAATTCCTGGTAGGTTTTTAAATTCAGGATTCGATTTATCTAAAATCATAGAAAAACGGTCTGGAGCTGCATCAAATACAATTTTCATACCTTCTATCATACCAGCCCCATCAGAAACTGTGTTTAATGCAATGTAAGTTGTTACTAAACCTCCCATTACTAAAAATACAACCTGAATTACATCCGTCCAAGCAACCGCAGATAACCCTCCATATAGAGAATAAGCTGCAGCAAATAGTGCTAATCCCATGACTCCATAGACCATAGGAATTCCCATAATTGTTTCTAAAGCTAAACTTCCTAAGTATAATACTGAAGCTAAGTTTACAAACACATACAATCCAATCCAAAATACAGCTAAAATAGTTTTCAAATTCGTTGAAAATCGTTTTTCAACAAACTCTGGAATTGTATATAACCCTTTTTCAATAAAAATGGGTAAAAAGTATTTACCAACAATAATTAAGGTAATGGCCGCCATCCATTCATAAGAAGCAATAGCCAAACCTAAAGCAAAACCTGAACCAGACATTCCAATAAATTGTTCTGCTGATATATTTGCTGCAATTAAACTTGCTCCAATTGCCCACCAAGGTAAACTTTTACTTGCTAAAAAATAATCTTCCGCGTTTTTTTCATGGCCTTCTTTATCTCTGGACACCCATAATCCAACGCCTAAAATTAATACCGCATAAGCGACAAAAATAAAATAATCCCAAAATCCAAAATGTGCTGTCATAATTTTATGCTTAGTTTAGTTTATATATTTTTCTAATAAATCTTTCGTTATTTATACTAAATTACCAATCATTTTTGCTGCTACTTCAGCTGTAATATCTCTTTGTGGAGAACCAAACATTTCATAACCTACCATAAATTTCTTTACAGTGGAACTTCTTAACAATGGTGGATAAAAACTCATATGCCAATGCCAATGAGAATTATTTTCCTTATTGTTTGTTGGAGCTTGATGAATTCCACTTGAATATGGAAATGAGCAATCGAACAATTTATCATATGCTTTCGTTAAAACAGAAATAGCTTCCGCAAATTGTTTTCCCTCTTTTTCAGTCAAACAACTTATGTTTTTTTGAGCCTTTTTTGGGAGTATCATTGTTTCAAATGGCCAAATAGCCCAAAAAGGAACTAAAACTACAAAAGTTTCATTTTCAAAAATAATACGTTCTTGTAGTTCAATTTCTTGTTTTACATAATCTTCTAAAATAGTACTATTGCTATTTTGAAAATATTCAAGCTGCTTATTATCTTTCTTAAAAACCTCATTTGGCAATGAAGATTGACTCCAAATTTGCCCGTGTGGATGTGGGTTGCTACACCCCATTACCGCTCCTTTATTTTCAAAAATTTGAACATAGTTTATAGATTCTTGATCTCCTAGTATCTTGTATTCTTCTTTCCAGGTATTCACTACTTTTTCAATTGCATTAACTGACATCTCAGCTAAACTTTTTGAATGATCTGGACTAAAACAAATAACTTTACAAATACCCGTTTCACTTTGAGCTTGCAATAAGCCATCATTGATAGAAAATGATGGAGAATCTTTTTGAAGTGCTGCAAAATCGTTTGTAAATACAAAAGCACCTTTATAATCTGGGTTTATTTCTCCATTCATTCTTGTGTTTCTAGCGCATAAGTAACAGCTTTCATCATGAGGAGGCCTAACTTCTTTTGAGACTGCTTCATTTTGACCTTGCCATGGGCGTTTTGCTCTGTGTGGCGAAACCAACACCCATTCGCCGGTTAAAATATTAAGTCTCTTATGAGAATAATCTTGTAGATCTGTATTCATTATAATTATATTTTATGAGTTCCTTCTGAAATATTTACAGAATAAGGTGAACACTCTTTTTTAAATTTCGCTTTATATAATGGCGCTACTTTTTTAACAAAAACGCTAGATTGTCCTTTTTTAACTATGTTAATAGTGCAACCTCCAAAGCCTCCACCCATCATGCGGGCACCAATAACATCAGAATTTTTAATTGCCTGATCTACTAAGAAATCAAGTTCATCACAGCTTACTTTGTATTGATACTGTAAACCCTTGTGTGATTCGAAAATTAGTGTTCCTAATTTTTCAATATCATTTTCAGTCATTGCTTTTGAAGCTGCCTGAACTCGGTTATTTTCTTGAATAACAAACAATGCTTTTTGGTAATCTTCTTCTGAAATTTGATCTTTTATTCTTAATAAACCTTCTTCAGTAGTATCTCTAAGCGCCTTAACATTTAATAGTAAAGCCGCATTTTCACAAACTGCTCTGCGGTTATTATATGCACTATCAGCCAAACTGTGTTTTACATTTGTATTGATTAACAGCAATTCGTAATCTTTAAAATCAATCAGAAAAGGTATTGCAACAGTAGTTCTGCAATCTAACAACAACGCATGGTTTTCTTGTCCAAACATGCTTGCATATTGATCCATAATACCACACTTAACACCAACATAATTATGTTCCGCTTTTTGTGAAATAAAAATCATTTCGGTTTTAGTTAAACCCAAATCAAATAATTCATTCAATCCGAACACAACACTATTTTCTAAAGCTGCTGAAGATGACATTCCTGAACCATTTGGAATATCACCACCAAAAACAATATTAAAGTTACCAATATGCTTTCCTTTTTTTTGTATTTCTCCAACAACTCCTAAAATGTAATTTCTCCAATCTCCATTTTTCAAAGGTTGAATATCCTCTAAATTAAATTCAAAAGTTTCATCTAAATCACTTGCAATTGCTACACATTCACTATTTGACGTTTTGCTCATTGCTGCAATAATTCCTTTATCTATTGCTGCAGGAAATACAAATCCATCATTGTAATCCGTATGTTCTCCTATTATATTTATTCTTCCCGGTGAAAAAATAAATATTGGTTGTTCTTCAAAATTAGCTTGAAATACTTCTGTTATTTTTTTGTATAAATCAGTATTCATATTTATTTTATTAATATTTTTTATAAAGAGTTTCTTTCAATAAACGAATTGGAATTTTCAATTTGACTTTGCAAGCTCTAAAAAATATCGTTTTAGAGATAATTTAATATTTTTATTATTCTTAGTTCAGTCACTTAATGTCAGATAACTTATTTGATATTTCTTGAGTTTTTAATTTATTAATGAAATCTTCACTAATTTTTATATTTTCAATTTTTAAAGTTTCAATTTGCTTGACATCTAACACAAAAGCATCAGGTTCTATAGGTACGAAGGTTTTGGAATTATTGATGGTATTATTAGTGAATTCGAGTTGTTTTACTCCGTTTGCTTTCAATATTGAAGAATTGAAATTATTAAATGTATTATTGTTTATGATGATTTTTCCTAGCATACGACCTTTATTGTCTAGTTTGCCACTAATACTTATTACAGGTCTTATTCCACCATCGTAATTGCAATCGCCAAAAGTGTTACCCTCAATTAGCACATCCTGGGCTCCACCAGATTCATACCACCAGGTGTTTATACCACCACTTATAATTACAGCCTGCATCATATTGCTGAAATAGTTGTTTTTTACAATTGTTTTCTTTGGTGACTTTAATAAAAGTCCTCTTGCACGGTTGTCGGCAAACTGGCTATTTGTGATGGTTACTTCGGGATACCAGTCTAAATTTTCAACTACATAACCTTTGTTCAGTTTATCGGTAATTCCCTCGTTAAACGTAATCATATAGTAGTCCTTATTCAATTTGTAAAACGATTTTACCGTTGTTTTGAATGCTACCTCTGCCGAATCTTTAGGATTTATAAACCCTACATTATCGCCCTGTTCAGCAAACTGAAATCCGGCTTGCTGAAAGTGGCCTAGTCGAACGCCTATTTTATTGGGCGCTAGTACATCTTCAACAATAACAAACGCACCATGCACATTTATACCATCATCAAGCTGATGTATGAAATTACAGTTGTTAACGACAATTTTACCTTTGCAACTAGAAAAGTGCGCGGCATCAGCAGTTGTAGATACCATAAGGTTGTTATCCGGGTTGGCTAGTATGTTTACACTTTCAAGAACTATATCCTGACTGCGTTCGCCAATAATTCCCATTCCTCCAGCATAATAAATGGTGAGGTTGTGCAGTTGAATATTGCTGCTCTTATTGATATTAAAAGCATTGGCAATCCTGTCTTTTCCGAATCGACCTTTGCAAACTAAAACCATACCCACTGGTGGCAGTAATTTTTTACTTCCATAAATCCTTACCAATCCATGTTCTATTTCTTCTGCTTTTATTGAATATTCTTGGTCTTGAGCTTCATAGTTGGGAGATCTGAAGTCTATATAATTGTTAAAGTCGAACTTATCTTTGTTCCGGATTTCAATGTTGTTTGTTATTTTTAGGGGGGTGTATTTGGATGTTTGGTATGCCACCGCTTTGCGTTTGGGATCGAACAAGATAGCATGGGCTAAATCATGTTCAAATCCTTCTTTAATAAAGATGAGTTGTTCATTTCGGATGGTATAAGGCATATTTTCCGCTAGTCTGATATCGAACGAATTATTGATGGTGTCATTTGCTTCAATAAGACCTTCACCATGTAAGGGGAGGTGCCAGTCAATGGTGAGACCCGAAATATCGATGTTTTTTGAGTTTTCGATATTAAAGGGCATCATTACACCATGAAAAATAAACTTGGCGTCCTTGGCATCAATTGTTAAGCCGTCAAAATCATTTATAGGAAAAGCGATTCTTCTTAAAGAATTGTCATGATTTGTAATAAAACTATATTGCTCATAAGCTTTTTCGGGATAAAAATGATAAGTCCCTTTTTCGATAATTACTTTGCTGTTTTTATGTTTGGAGGCATCCTGCAGCATAGTAATTACAGAAAGGGTTGCATCTTTTTCTCCTTCTTTAAGGTAGTGACTAAGTTTAAACTCCTGAGCAAACAAAGGCTGTGTTATTATAAACAATAACAGTTGTAACAAGTTGATTTTTTTCATCTGTTTATATGTTAATCATGTCCATGCGTGGCAGGCTATAAGTCGCAAGCAACTTAAAGTCATCTGTGGGTTCATTGCTTATCCCACGAATTTATAAACCGGATATTTTTAGTGTTTTCTTCAATTCTCACCTGAGGGGAATTTTTATCCAACAAGTGGCTGAACCAGGTAATGTTTTCAAAGGTCACATTTGTAACCGCATGTTCTGCGTCAGCACCTATAACCCATATTGGATACCATCCTTCTTTTTCTTCACCGGTTAATGCAATATTTTTAAATTGAACGTTGTTAATCTTTCCCGGTACCTGAGTTTTCATATATTGATTGATAGTAGGTTTTAAACGGATTAAATCAAATGTCTGTTCCCCGCTTTGTGCAGGATAATCAGCATAAATCGTTACGTTTTCGACAAGTACATCTTCAATAGACATCTCCTCACCGGGTTCAAAAAGAAAGGGACTCATATTGAAATGCAGAATGTCTAAATTACGAAGGACAATATGCCGCATATATTGCGCACGGCTTTCGTGTCCCAACAGGAAAACGCGCGCCCTGTCGCTCCAAAGCAGACAATTTTCGACCGTAATGTATTCAACGTTGTCGTTATCCGAACCCAAATCAATGCCTTTCATTGCAATGCAGTCGTCATCAGTGCGAATAAAACAATCGCGGATATACACTCTTTGTGAATTGCAGGGATTAATTCCGTCATCATTAGGGTTTCTGCTGCAAACGAGCTTGATATTGGTTATAGTAACCGAATCGCAATTGTAGATTGGAATTGTCCAGCCCCATGACCCCCTCAGTATAATATCTTCAACAACGACATTGGCAGCCTCCCTCATTCCAATCATGGCTCCCGGACCTTGTCGCCACTTCCAGTCGTTACCACATAGTATCCCTCTGCCCATTATTTTAATATTGTCGCCCGAAACCTCCACTCCGCCTTTGACTATAGCGCCACCGGCAATATAAAGTGTTTGACCTGACGAAAGCTTTATATTTTCAGGCTTATGAATTCCGGGTCCAAAATATATGACATTCGGATCATCCTGTTTCGGTGGATTGATTTCTAATGGATTGGCAAATATTAACAAAGGTTCAACCCTGCCATCAGGTTCAATCGAGAGTTTGCATGGCTTATTAATCGTAAAAGTTATAGTATTCCCATCTACTTTGGGCTTAATGCCTGCAGATAAGGGAAGTATAACAAGATTATCAAGAGGTTTATTCAGGGAAGTTATTTTAATATTGACCTCGCCCGAAAAATCAAAATAAGAGAAAGAATATGGCCCACCAACATCTTCCGGTTTTAAAGTCCAGTCCGGTGGGTTTTCCACATCTGCAATCTTTGCCAAATAGATATCCACCTTTTTGCCGTTAACCTCAAGTGTATAATCTTTCGAAAGTATTTCATTAGAGGGTGCAGGATAAATTGTTACCCTTTGGGTATCGATAGAAATGGCCTTATTACTGCAAGTTATCAATAGAAACAAGAGAATTCCGGGCATTAAATGTGAGAGAAAAGATCTTTTCATTGTAGTTTCGCTTTTAAGATTAAATGTTGTAATTGGTTTTTTTCTCCCAATCATCTGTTCTGAAAGGAGATGCAGGAAGCCCCTCTATGTTAAAAGGAGTTCCTTTAGGACAAGGAATAAAACCATAATGTACAGCAACAGGCTTTGCTACTTTTTCAGAAAAAACCGTAACCGTTCTATTGTTGTATATTTTTGCCGTTGCAGGATAAAATACTTTATCATCTCCGGCTATTTCAAAACCCGTTAACTCCATACCAAAACTTGCCAATCCATTCGGACAATAATCAAAAAACAAATTGATTTTTCCTTCTTCTGTTGATTCCATCGTTTTTTGTTGCAATACCATATTATTGCCAAAAAAAGCCGGCAGATTAATTTGGGAGTACGATACTGTTGCATACAGTATAATTATCGCTATAATATTTAATCTAATTCTAGCTAAAATAAAAGTGCTATATTTCATTCTTTATTTTTAAATGGTCCAAACTGTTATTAATCATTCAGTTTTCATTCAGGATATAGATTGCTTCCGCGAATTTTATTCCAAGGTCAATGTATCCCTTACTGTCGTAATGATAGGGGTCAGAGTAATCGTAATTTTTAGTAGCTCTTACAATAGCTGCTTTTTTGCCATTTCTTACATACTCTTCTTGCGCATATTGTACCAGTTCACCATATCTCCAGACTTTTCCATTATTATCGTTACCCGAATCGGAAATTTTACCTATCACCACTGCCAAGTCATCGTCGTGAAAAACAGCGCGTATCAAATCCATAAGTCGCTTGAGGTTTGAATAATAACGGCGGGCTATGTCTTCCGTCATAGTTGCATCACTCTCTCCCTGCATCCAGATAATTCCGCTAGGAACCAAAACATCTTCTATCCCATTTCCATCTATGTCTTTAGTATTAAGAGCTCCGTTCACTGTAGTCAAAAAGTGATCAAATTGATTAATTCCATTAGCACCCCTGTAATCAATTTCCCATGAACCATATTCACGTGCTGCCAGGCTATCAATCGAAGAACCGCCTCTGGCATATTTGATTATGGCAATTTTTTCACCGGGATATAGCTGCTCTAATTGTTTACCAAAAGAAACTTCGGGTCCAAACTTATGCGAAAGTTTGTTACCAACACCATTTGAAGTGAAACCTGCCCCGTTGCCTGGTTTTAGGTTATCCCATTTACCCAATCCGCCTTTTTGATTTCCATCTCCGATAGGAAATCCGTGAAAAATCCACACGTTTTCAATCGTACCGCTGAGGGAGTCAGGTAGTTCATCGTTAAGGCCGTGGCCTTCCATATTTGATTGACCTCCAAGAAAGAAGAGCCTAAATGTTTCCTTTTCTAAATTTTGACTGATCCCACTCGATGAAACAAGACCAATAACACAAAATAAAAGTAGTTTTTGTAGCATAATTATTCTTTTTAAACCTTGACAATATAAATATCAAAACCTTTTATAAGTTGTTCAATATTCAATTATGATATTTTTCTTTTAACAAGTAATGGGGCCGTATTAATCAGCCCCATTACTCAACTTAACTCAAATTAGCATGAAATCACTTTTCAAAACTAGACCAAAATTTAGTTTTGATAAAAATACTTATTTGGATTCTGAATGGTTTTATTTGAGAAACCTTCCTGTTTTTGATCAATATATATATTCTTATTTTTTACATCACTAATTGTAGCCATATTTTTTCCTTTATATGTATTCCCCTCAATTTCAACATTATTACAATATTGAAGATCGAACTGTGATAATTCACTGAAAATTTTTGGATATGTCTGTGTTTGGATAATTGTATTATTTTTAATTTTTAATCCATCAACGCTTAATGCATAAATAATAAGTGGGTCAAATGTTTTTATGATATTATTTTCAAAAGTTATATTTTTATGATAATAACCATCTTCTCTATAATTTTTCCCGATGATAGGATCTATTTGTAAGATTGCTTGCGGCGCATGACCACCAATACCTAAATTTTCGAATGTATTTCCTCTAATAACTACATTTGATACCGGTCCTGATTCGAACCAATAATTTGCATCCCCACATATTCTAATACCTGCCATCATCGAAGCAAAGTAATTGTTTTCAATCAGGACAGATTTTGATGTTGAAATCAGCAAACTACGTGCTCTATTTTGTTTTACGGTACAATCCTTCACAATTAATGAAGGCATCCATGTTGTATTTTCAATGGCAATATTTTTATTTCCAAAATCTGGAAGTTCTTCTACAAAAGCAATGATATAATAATTTTCATTAACCATATCAATTGTTTTAACTACTCCGATGCCCTCTGTTAGCAGATTTGTTTTATCAATAAACCTTAATGTATCACCCTTTTCTGCAAAATCAAATCCTTGTTGCTGAAAGTGACCAAATTTTACAGCCACTGTTAAAGAATCTATGATTTCATCACAAGTCATATATGTCCCATGTACATTTGTTGCATCGTCAAGCATATTTTCAAATCTACAATTCTCAAGTCTTATTTCTCCTTTACAATTAATAAAATGAGTTGCATCTGCAGTTGCTGAAATTACTCTTGAAGAGCCTTCCTTTAAAAGAACGTTAAATTTGTTCAACACAATGGTTTCCGTCTTTTCTGCTATAAGAGCCATTGCCCCCGAATGGTAAACATTGATATTACTGAGTTCTAAATTTTTAGACTTATAAACTCTAAATCCAACTATATTTCTATTTTCACCATGAGGTCCTTTATCAGAATATATACTTCCAACCGGTGGAACTTTTTCAGCATTAAGGTTTGAAAATCTTACAACATTATCACCTAAAGCTTCTGCTTTTAAGAAATTTTCTCTAAAATTATGTTCATATTTTGAAGTAAAATACTCAGGCGACTTTGTTGTTGCATTGTAAACAATGTTTTCTCCTAAACCCATTTCCCAGTCGTAACCACTAAAATAAAGAATATCGTCTTTTATTTTATATGTATTGTTTTTGTCAATTTTTAAGTCAAATGTCTTCTTAGTTTCATCATTATCTATAACAACTCCTTGAAAGTCAAAAGGCGCATCATATTCAATGTTAAAATTTTCTATAGTAATAGTATTAGAGTTTTCTATTAAAAATGGAATGACACTGCCATGAAATATGAAAGTTGAGCCATTACCATTTATTGTAAGTTTCTTTCTGCCTTCTATGGCAAAAACAAATTTACGCAACCCATTGTCGTTATTAGAAATTTTTACATATTTTTCATATGCCTTCTCAGGATAAAAATTATAAACTCCCTGTTTAAACTCAATTGTGCATTCTGAATTCTTAGCCTTTTGAAGTACTTCCAAAACTTTAGAGGTAAAATCAGTATTGTCAGATGCTTCTAAAACGAAGTGTTTTGCTTCATTTGGTTCAACTGAACAACTATTTAATAAAACTAACAATATTATGAAGTGAGGTAAATATTTACTCATTATTTATATTTTTTGTAATAAACGATAACTGGTATTCCTAGCAATAAACGTATAATTTAATTGTAACTTTTACTAAGGCTGCTTTTATCCAAGTAACTGTATCAGCCATTCAATAATCCTTTTTAACTTCCTCAATATTTGGAATTAATTTGATTGTCAAGGTTTTAAAAATTTAATTTCTCGTACTTTAAACACCCTACCACCATTTGCAAGAAAATCTGCGTAATAGATTTTTGCAGTCATTCCTGCCTCAACATCAGTTTCACCAATTATAGTTGGATACCATGCTTTTCCTCCATAAGCTGAACTAACAATACTTTGCGGTACATCCCAATCTATTCCATTCGTACTTGTGGTAATATAAATTTTTCCATTCCATCCATGGTACACCATAACCCATTTTGAAAGGTTCGTATTCCAGTGCACTGAAGGATTCCCTCCAGGAACACTTACTAAACCAGGTAAAGGAGAATGAAGTCCTCCAAGTCCGTCTTCTGTAAAATCTCCTTGATAGTATTTCTTCCATGTTCCTGGAGCACCTAAAGGATCATATGAAACTGCCATAAGTATATTATGCTCTTGGTAATAACATAACCACCTATTATTTTTATGATCCCATACTACAGAGCAATCTCCCGAACCACCCCATGTTGGAGCAGCAGGTTTAGGTGTTGGACTCGTTATAATCTGTTTACCTTCTTCCCAAGTTTTACCTTTGTCGTTAGAGTATGTTACCCCAAGTGATTTCCATGCAATATCATTACTGATATGAGGATACCAGTGATCTTCAGCATGAAAAAATCCAATAAAATTATCCACTTCCTCTCGGAATACAGACATCATCCAAGAACCTCCATTATCGTATGTGTCAAAATTACCTCTAGTACCAAATACTGAACTACTCGGCTGAAGCGTTAATTGATCTTCAACAAACTGAGTTGAACCCACCGATCTGTGGGATTCAAACTCAGCCCAAAACATTATGTATTCATTTCCATCAGGTAATACGGATATATGCCCATCTGGATAATATGCCATATGTGGATAATTTACAGGATTAGGTACATCTTTAGCCGGATATATCTCTACTTGCCATTCACCTTCTATTCCTACAACCAATTCCGGGTCAACCTCAATAACTGTGTCTCCCACAATAATTACTGGATCACCACCCACATCTTCGGGTTCGTTCACATCGTTTTTACTACAGGATAATACCCCTAATGTTGCAATTAAATATAAGATGAAATATTTTTTCATTTAATTAGTATAATTTCTAAATTAATATGAGTTTTTAGTATCCAGGGTTTTGTTCTAAATCACCACTACTAACTTGTATCTCTCTATCCGGTACAGGAAACAATACGTGATGATCTCTAATATTTGCTGCCGCGAGAGGATTACCTAAGGATGATGCTTTTACATTGTCAACTAATTTACCATATCGTACTAAATCTGCCCAACGATGACCTTCATAACAAAGTTCTAATTTTCTTTCTTCAAGTACTGCATCCAAAAAGTCTGTTCCTGAAAGTCCACTTAAATTAGATACTCCAGCTCTTGTACGCACCCTATTAATTGCAGTATAAGCTTCTGAATTAGGACTTCCATCAGCACGTGTTTGTGCTTCAGCATATATTAACAATACATCTGCAAAACGTGTTAGCGGGAAATTAAATGGCGACTGCCATTCTGTAGCATATCCTCGAGTTTCTGGATTTGGATCATGTCTCCATTTATAAGCGTAATAAAAACCATCATTTGTTGGTTGCGTATTTCCTTCTGCATCTATTACCATATAGTCTACCACATTACGATCTCTCCTAACATCTCCTGCCGTAAATGAGTTATATAATTCTGGCATGGCACGACATATTGAATATGAAATTGTGTTGGTATAATTTCCTGGAGGTCCAGACCAGGTTGCTACTTCTCCGCCTTCGTTAGCGGTTGCTATATACTCTGCACTAAAAATATATTCTACACCATGTTCATTCTCTAATTCAAATACATCACTATAAACCGGCTCAAGATCGTAAGGACCATTATCAATAACATCTTTTGCGTATGCAGCCGATTTTGAAGCAGCAGTAGCATCGTTTAGAGGCTCACCTGACATTTGTAAATAAACCTTTGCCAAATATGATTTAGCTGCATATTTAGATGCTCTTCCTGGCTCAGTAGTAACTGGTATGTTTTCTTCAGCAACTTTTAAATCACTTACAATCAATTCATATGTCTCTGCCAATGTACTTCTGATATTTCTAAATTCGTTCAAATTAGTATCCTCAGTTATAATAGGTACGCCTCCGTAAAAACGTGCTAGTTGAGAATAATAAAATGCTCTTAAAAAACTTGCCTCTCCAAGAATTCTTTGTTTTGTAGCCTCAGGCATTGAAACATCAGTACTTTTAATTTCACCAATTATAACATTACATCTATTTATACCAACATATTGCTGTTCCCAAACAGCATTTGGGATTCTAGAAAAAGAAGTAAACGTATAATTACCTATTTCTTTTCCTGTTGCGTCCCAAAATCCTTGATTCACGTACATTTCATCTGTTCCTGCACGTCCCATCATCAATAGCCCTTTAAAATAAGTGCCAAAACCTCTATCACCTTGATGAACAGCGATTGGATCATAAGCACCTACAAGAGCTAAATCAAAATCTTCAGTAGTAGCAAAGAAATTTGCTAATTCTAGATTGCTTTTAGGAGGAATGTCTAGTTGATCCTCACAAGAAGAAAGCAAAATAATTGAAAATATAATTAATAATAAATTTTTCATTTTTAAATAATTTTAATTGTTAGAAATGAATGTTTAAACCCATCAAATATGTTGTAGCTCTAGGAAATGCACCATTATCAAATCCTTGGACAAATGGAGCACCGCCTAGGTTTGATGAAACTTCAGGGTCATATCCTGAATAATTTGTAAACAAAGCTAAATTATTACCTGCAACATATACTTTTGCAGATTTAATCTTAAGCGCTTTTGTAACTTTTACAGGTATGTTATAACCCAATCTTACTGTTTGTAAACGGATAAATGAACCATCCTCTACTAAATAATCTGCTGGCCTTAAAGAAGGTACTCTTGCATATTGCGTATTATTTGGAGTCTCTGGAGTCCATCTATCTAGCCATACTGAAGAATGATTACCACCTCCTCCAGGGAATGATGCTATTCTTGTATTACTTGCATTAAATACATCATTACCATAGGAATATTGAAACACAACATCTAGTTCAACTCCTTTAAAAGAGAAGCTGTTACTCCATGAGCCAAAAACATCAGCCAATGTATTACCAATCACAGATCGGTCAAATCCATCAATTGCACCGTCAGGCACACCTTCCGGACCCGATATATCGCTATACTTAATATCTCCAGGTTGCTCACCAGCCCCAGCTGTTGCAACTCCATTAGCTGGTGTACCATCTGGATTAAAATCGCCTGGCAAATAAATACCATCCGTTGTATAGCCATAAAGATCATTTATTGAGCCTCCAACTTGCAGAATAATCTCATCTGTATTAATTGCGTCAAAATTAACATCAATAAAAATAGGTTCTCCATCATTACCTAAAGCATTAATATTACTTTTTTGAGTACTAAAATTAAATTTTGTATTCCAGCCAAAGCCACTTTTAGTTTCTAATGCATAATCAATAGAAAACTCAATACCGCTATTTTCTATTTCACCAATATTAAACCACCCTGAAGAAAATCCTGTAGAAATGCTTACAGGTGTTCGTAATAAGAGATCAGTAGTTTTTTTAATGTAATAATCAGCTGTAATATTAAGTGAATTATCAAATAATCCAATATCTATACCTGCATTAGATTGTGTTGTAGTCTCCCATGAAAGATTTTTATTTTCTAAATTTTGAGGACTGGCTCCATTGACAGAAACTCCGTTAAACGTATAATTAGAATATTGTTGATCAAGTAAAGCACCCTGAACTGGTACACTAGCGTTACCAACTTGTCCAACACTTGCTCTTAATTTTAAATTTGATATAAGTTCTGAATCTTTTAGAAATGCTTCATTATGAACGTTCCATGCCAAGGCTCCTGCATAAAAGTTACCCCATTTATCTTTTTGGAATCTTGAAGTACCATCTCTACGATATGATCCAGTAAGAAGAAAACGATTATCGAATGAATAATTTGCTCTAGCATAATAGGACATCAAGACTAGCTCATCAGCCGATGACGACGCTAAAAATTCTCCTGCACCCTGAAGCGAATTATAACCTAGAGTCTCGTTTTGAAAATCTCTTCCTTCAATTCTATTAAACTCACTTTGGTTTTTTTGGTAAGAAAATCCTGTAACCAAATTAACACTATGCTTATCAAATTCTTTTGATAAAGTAAAGTAATTTTCACTTAAAAGATTCTTTGAATTAATATTTGCTTGAACAGCAACTCCATTATTTAATTGACCCCATGGTGTATCTGTAGAATAAAATTGCTGATCTTTAAGATTGTAAATATCAAGTCCAAAAGTGGTTTTAAAAGATAGCCAATCCAAGAATTTGAAATCTGCATATAAATTACTAACTGTACGGTTAATATTTTTGTCCAACTGCGTGTTTTCGGCTACGTTATCAGGTCGACCTATACTTGAATTTAGAATATTATCCATTTGAATCTGAGGCACTCCAGCTCTTCTAAAATAAGCTTGAGTATCGGTGTTAAATAAATCATACGGACTTGAACTTACTGAATTAAGTACAATTCCAATAGCAGTCCCTTCTCTACCATCAGTAGGAACTCCGTTATTAACAATATTACTATAAGCTATACTTCCACCTACTGTTAATAGGTCATTAAATTTATGATCTACCGAAAAACGATTGGTGAATTTCTCAAAATTAGTTTCTATTAAAACAGACTCATTTTTATTATACGACATTGATGCAGCATAATTTGTATTATCTGACCTTCCTTGTATAGATAAAGAATGATTTTGAGTAATCCCTGTTCTAAATATTCTATCTTGCCAATTAAAATTCAAAGCATCTGGATTCTCAAAAACATACGGAACACCGTCTTCAGATGTAAAAAGCCTGTTGGCTGGGTTGGTTTCTTGTTGATATTGTGCGTATCCAGCAAAATCCAAGACATCCATTCTTTTGTTCATCTCTTGCACACCCATGTACGTACTATATGTAATGCCGGCTTCCCCTTTTCTCTTCCCTTTTTTAGTAGTAATCATAATGACTCCGTTAGCACCACGATTACCATAAATTGCAGTTGCCGATGCATCTTTTAATACTTCTATTGTTGCAACATCATCGGGATTAATAAATGCAAATGGACTCATTTGCCCAGAAAATGCTTCTAAATTCCCACCACCTGAAGTTGCCACATCACTAATAGGGAAGCCATCAATAACAATTAGAGGTTGCGAACTTCCACTAACAGAGCTTATACCTCTGATATTTATTTTTGTTGCCGCACCAGGTTGACCACCAGTTGTACTAATAGATAAACCAGTTGCTTGACCTTGCAGTGCATCCTCAATATTTGTAATTGGTCTATCCTTTAAAACTTCGTTGTTTATTGAAGCTACAGCACCTGTAACGTCTGCACGATTTTGTGACCCATACCCAATAACAACAACTTCATCAAATGCTTCGGCGGAAAGCTCCATTGAAACATTAATTATAGTTTGTTCATTTATATTTATGTCTTTTGTTAAATATCCTAGGTAAGAAAATTCTAACACTCCATTTGAAGGAGCATTTATTGAATATTTACCGTCAAAATCAGTACTTGCCCCATTTCGGGTACCTTTTTCAATAATGTTTACACCTATCATTGGTGAACCATTTTCATCTATAATGGTTCCTGTGATTTTTGTTTGTGAATAAATGATACTAGTAAATAGTATTGATAATACAAACAATATATTTTTAATTGTGATTTTCATAATTATATATTTTGAATTTTTTCTATTCTACAATTTTTATCGATAACTCGTCAATATAGACCTT
>JBFFLX010000057.1:0-20638 GCA_041554435.1 Bacteroidales bacterium | reverse complement strand
TGGAATGGACATCAAATATTGTCTATTCTTTTCCTGCCACATCACAGTTAACAATTTTCACAAACTTGATTAACACCAAATTAACATAAATGGCATTTACTATTTGTAAATTTGCCAATAAGTTTCCACTTAAATATCATAAAATCTAAAATTGCACTAGATGAACCAAATTAAATACATTCCTAATATTCCTGAAAACGGCAAAAAAAGAATTCTAATTGTTGGTGGCGGTTTTGCAGGATTAAAAATAATACGAAGCCTGTTAGGGAAAAACTACCAGATTGTAATATTCGATAAAAATAACTTTCATCAATTTCAACCATTATTATATCAGGTGGCTACTGCAGGTTTGGAACCCAGTGCCATTTCCTTTCCTTTGAGAAAAATTCTCCAAAAGGAAGAAGATGTACATTTTAGAATTGCCGAACTTAAAGAGGTAAATCCTGAAAAAAATGAAATCATTACAAATATTGGTAAAATTAAGTTCGACTATTTAGTTATGGCAATTGGTGCTGATACAAACTTCTTTGGTCAGAAAAATATAGCAGCAAATGCTTTATCAATGAAAACTGCTTCTGAGGCAATTTTAATAAGAAATTTAATTTTAGAGAATTTTGAAAAAGCGCTCCTAGAAACAGAAGAAGAAAAAATAAATTCCTATCTGAATATAGTTTTAGTGGGTGGAGGACCAACAGGAGTAGAATTATCAGGTGCTTTGGCAGAAATGAAAAAGTATATTTTTCCTAAAGATTATCCTGAATTAGATGTTTCAAAAATGCGAATTATGTTATTTGAAGCATCGCCACACTTACTTGCAGGCATGTCGGAACGATCATCAAAAAAAGCGAATGAATATTTACAAAAACTAGGTGTTGAAGTAAATTTGAATTCAAAAGTTGAAGACTATAACGGCTCTGTATTAAGCATTTCCGATGGCAATAAAATAAACTCAAAAACAGTAATCTGGTCGGCTGGAGTAAAAGCTAACACTGTAAATGGTCTTCCCGACAAGGTATTTACTCATGGTGGAAGAATTATTGTTGACAGATATAACAGAGTATTAAGCTATGAAAATATTTTTGCTCTGGGAGATTTATGTTTAATGCAAACTCCAAAATATCCTGAGGGTCACCCTCAGGTGGCGCAGGTTGCTATTCAACAGGCAAAATTATTGGGCTCGAATATTATTAAAATTGAAAATGAATCTTTTAAACTCAAAAAGTTTGAATATAATGACAAAGGCACACTTGCAACAATAGGGCGTAACAGGGCTGTCGCCGACCTCCCTTATGCTACTCTTAAAGGATATTTTGCATGGGTATTATGGTTAATTGTTCATTTATTTTCAATTGTCGGGGTTAAAAATAAAATGATAATTTTTCTCAATTGGATATGGAATTATTTTACATACGACCAATCGCTGCGCTTACTGCTAAAACCAAAGAATACAAATAATTCCACACAGAAATAAATATCAAAAAAATAAGAAATTAGTTATATTTATCAAAAAAATAAGAATATGAAAATAGGATTTGTAGGACTAGGTAAAATGGGTTATAATATGGTTCACAGGCTGCTCGAAAAGAAACACGAAGTAGTGGTTTGGAACAGAACTCAGGAAAAAGTTAAGGAAATAGAAAAGTTGGGTGCCGAAGGCTCGTTGAATTTAGAGGAAATGCTCAGTAAACTTCCTGAAAGAAAAGTTGTTTGGTTAATGGTACCTGCAGGAAAACCTGTTGATGACAATCTAGAGAAATTACTTAGCCTCCTTAATAAAAACGACATAATTGTTGATGGTGGTAATTCCTATTGGCGTGATACTCAAAAAAGAGCAGAAAAGGCTACTGAAAAGGGAATTCATTATCTGGATTGCGGAACCAGTGGCGGTGTTTGGGGACTTCAGAACGGCTACTGCCTGATGTACGGTGGAGAGCAAGAAGCAACCAGCTATTTAGAACCTGTTTTCAAGGCTTTGGCACCAGAAAAAGGACATGTTTATTGCGGACCCTCCGGAACCGGGCACATGGTTAAAATGGTACACAATGGTATTGAATATGGAATGATGCAAGCTTATGCAGAAGGTTTCGAAATTTTGGAAAAATCGCCTTACGACATTAATTTAACAAAGGTGGCCGACGCATGGCAATACGGGAGTGTTGTTCGTTCATGGTTGCTGGAACTTGCCGTAAATGCCCTTGGAGATGATCCCAAACTGGAGAAACTGGAAGATTATGTTTCCGATAGCGGAGAAGGTAGATGGACGGTTCAAACAGCCATAGATTTTGATGTGCCGGCACATGTTATAACAGCCTCATTATTTAATCGTTTCCAGTCGCGTCAGAAAGAATCATTTGCCATGAAAATGCTTGCCGCTTTAAGAAATCAGTTTGGTGGCCATGCAGTAAAATCAAAAAAATAAACATAAACTACCATGACTGATGACAGCCATATTTTTGTAATTTTTGGAGCCTCAGGCGACCTCACTAAAAGAAAACTTGTTCCCGCTCTTTATTCATTATTTGTACAGAATTTATTGCCCGAAAAATTTGCTCTTTTGGGTGTGTCGAGGACAAAATATTCTGATAATGAGTTCAGAAAACTTATGCAAAAGGGCATTGATGAATTCAATGATAGTGATGACAATAGCAGAATTGAGGAGTTTATTGAAAAACTCTATTATACAAACATTCAATTTGATGATGTTGAAACTTATCGCTCTTTCAAAAAAAGATTAGAGAAGATCAGAAGTGAAAATGAAATTGCAGCCAACACCATCTTCTATTTATCAACTCCGCCAAGTTTGTATGGGCCTATACCTCAGCAACTGGCAAAAGTTGATTTGAATTCAAATAAGGATGGATGGAAACGCCTGATAATTGAGAAACCTTTTGGTTATGATCTTGCTTCGGCCTTAAAACTAAAAGACAGCCTGTTAAAGGATTGGAAAGAAGAACAGATTTACAGAATAGATCACTATCTCGGAAAAGAAACTGTTCAGAATCTTTTGGTCACACGTTTTTCAAATGGAATTTTCGAACCCCTTTGGAACCGCAATTATATTCACCATGTGGAAGTTACCTCAGCAGAAAGTATTGGTGTTGAAAAAAGAGGTGGATATTACGAAAGTTCAGGTGCTTTGCGCGATATGGTTCAAAATCACCTGCTTCAGGTGGTAGCCCTAACGACTATGGAACCTCCCACATCTCTGGATGCCATTTCCATAAGAAATGAAATTCTTAAGGTATTCCAGTCATTGCGTCCCATTAAAAAAAATGAGGTTAATGAAAATACTGTCAGAGGTCAATATGTATCTTCTCACATTAAAAATGAAGAAATCCTTGCCTATAGAGATGAAACCGGGGTAAAGTCTGATTCTACCACAGAAACCTATGCAGCATTAAAATTTTATGTCGATAACTGGCGCTGGGGAGGAGTTCCATTTTATATACGTACCGGAAAAAGACTGCCGACACGCGTTACTGAAGTAGTAATTCACTTCAAAGAAACTCCGCATTTTTTGTTCTCAGGAGAACATGGAAATAATGGAACCAACAAATTAGTTATCAGGATACAACCCGATGAAGGAATACTTTTAAAATTTGGAATGAAAACTCCGGGTGCTGGTTTTGAAGTTCAAACAGTAAATATGGATTTCCATTATTCGGATCTTACAAACCAAAGAATTCCCTCTGCTTACGAACGTTTAATATATGATGCAATTCAAGGCGATTCAACTTTATTTGCCAGAACGGAGGAGCTTATCGAAGCATGGAAATTTTTAACTCCTGTTTTGGAAGCCTGGGAAGAAAACAAAATTCCATTGCATGGTTATCCTGCGGGAACGTGGGGCCCGGAAACGGCAGATAAGTTAATCGATGGCGAAGAATTTGCATGGCGCTATCCTTGTAAAAACCTTTCCGATGATGGAATATATTGTGAATTATGAGTAAGGAAAAAACCATAAAAATATTCAATAAAATTGATGAACTTTCGGCCTTTTTTGGAAATATTATAGTCGAAAAGTTACAGAAAAAAACTGATGACGAGTATTTTACTATTGCTCTGTCAGGAGGGTCAACTCCAAAATATATTTTTCAGTATTTAGCAAAAAACTTCAGGGAAAAAATAAACTGGAATAGAATATTGGTTTTTTGGGGAGACGAGAGATGTGTGCAACCTGATGACGAAGAAAGTAATTATAAAATGGCTTGTGATTTTTTGTTAAATCGGGTAAACATACCCCAAGAAAATATATTTCGAATTTTTGGCGAATCCAATCCCGATGATGAAGCAGTGAGATATTCCGAACTTATTAAATCGAAACTAAGCTTAAATAAGAGTTTTCCCACTTTTGATTTGGTTTTTTTAGGTTTGGGCGATGACGGACATACGGCCTCTATTTTTCAAAATAATTTAAACCTTTTTAAAACAACAAAATTATTTGATGTTGCCATCCATCCTAAAACAAAACAAAAAAGAATAACCGCAAGTGGAACATTAATTAACTTTGCAAAAACTATAGTTTTTATTGTCACGGGTAAAGCTAAAGCAGAAGTTGTATCGTCAATTTTAAACAAAGATGGAATTTGGGAAAAACTCCCTGCTTCCCATGTAAAACCAAAGAATGGAAAACTTATTTGGTTGCTTGATAAAGATGCAGCTTCAGTGTTTTTAGAAACTCCAAACTAAAATATGAATTAAGAAAAAAATTATTTTATGAACCACAGTATTACAAACACCAAAAGTTGGAAAGCCCTCGAAAATCATTTCGAAGAAATTAAAAATATGCATTTAAAAACCCTTTTTGGAGATGACAGAGAAAGGGCTAATAAATTCTCATTAAATGAATTAGGAATATTTTTCGATTATTCAAAGCACAGAGTAAACGATAAAACGATGGACTTACTCTTCAAGTTGGCAGAAGAATTAAATATTGATAGCCGAAGAGAGGAGATGTTCTCAGGAAAAAAAATAAACAAAACAGAAGACCGTGCTGTATTGCACACTGCTTTACGGGCTCCAAAATCGTCAAGCGTTATAGTAGATGGCCATAATGTGGTTCCCGATGTACATAAAGTTTTAGACAAGATGGCCTCATTTTCCGATAAAATAAGAAGCGGAGAATGGAAAGGTTATACCGGTAAAACAATTAAAAATATTATCAATATTGGAATAGGTGGTTCCGATCTTGGTCCTGTGATGGCATATGAAGCCTTGAAATTTTTCAGCGACCGATCGCTCAATTTCAAATTTGTATCCAATGTTGATGGCAGCGATTTTGCCGAAGCAGTGCAAGGATTAAATGCAGAGGAAAGTTTATTTATCATATCATCGAAAACTTTTACAACTCTGGAAACCATGACAAATGCAAAAACTGCAAGAGAATGGTTTTTATCACATATTAATAATCCAGAAGCAATTGCAAAGCATTTTGTTGCAGTATCTACCAACGAAAAGTCGGTTAGAGAATTTGGTATCGACCCTCAAAATATGTTTGGTTTTTGGGACTGGGTAGGAGGAAGATATTCCATGACTGCCGCCATTGGTCTTTCTACTATGATTGCCATTGGTGCAGAAAACTACCATCAAATGCTTAAGGGATATCATAAAATGGATGAGCATTTTCGCAATGCACCTCTTCGAAAAAATATCCCCGTCATAATGGCTTTACTCGGTATTTGGTATAATAATTTCTTCGATGCCGAAACCCAGGCAGTATTCCCTTATGAAAACTATTTGAAAAGATTCCCTGCTTACTTGCAACAATTAACAATGGAAAGTAATGGAAAGCAGATTAATTTGAAAGGTGAAAGAATTGATTATCAATCAGGTGCAATTTATTGGGGCGAACCCGGAACCAATGGTCAGCATTCGTTTTATCAATTAATTCATCAGGGAACAAAATTAATACCTGTTGATTTTATTGGATTCAAAAAATCGCTTAATAATCTTGGTTCTCATCAGGATTATTTAATTGCAAATATGATTGCTCAGGGAGAAGCTCTTGCATTTGGGAAAACAAAAGAGGAGGTTAAAGCAGAGGGTATAGATGATGAATTGGTAATGCATAAAGTTTTTGAAGGAAATAAACCATCATCAACATTTTTTCTCGAGCAGTTGAGTCCTGAAAATCTTGGTAAATTGGTTGCTATGTACGAACATTGTGTTTATGTTCAAGGCCTGATTTGGGACATAAATCCTTTCGATCAAATGGGTGTTGAACTTGGAAAAGTGCTGGCAATGAAAATTATTCCTGAACTTGAAGATGATGAAAAAGACTTAAAACATGATAGTTCCACTAATGCTTTGATTAATTACTATAGAAAATAAATATCTTTAATAAAAAGCTCAACATTTTGAATTTTAAGACTATACCAACAGAAAAGTTATCCAAATTACTATCGGAAAATCAAATAAAACTAATTGATGTGCGGCCCGTAGATGCTTATAACGGCTGGCAGTTAAAAAATGAAGTCAGAGGCGGCCACATAAAAGGAGCCAGAAGTTTACCTCTTAAATGGACAAACTATATCGATTGGATAGAAATAGTAAGGTCGAAAGGCATTTTAGAAAATGATAATATAGTTCTCTACGGATATGATGATGAAGAGGCCAAAAGAGTTGCAAAATCGTTTGAACTTGCTAATTATACTAACATAAAAATTTATAATCATTTTATTGATGAGTGGTCGGCAAATGAAGAGTTGCCCATGGACAAACTTCATAATTATTCAACATTAGTTTATGCCGACTGGGTAAAAGAAATTATCGATGGAGGGCTTCCCCCCGGCCATGATGGAGGAAAAACAGTTATCTGTCACTCGCATTACCGTAACCGTGATGCTTATTTGAGCGGACATATCCCCGGAGCCATCGATATGGATACTCTGGCTTTGGAATCGCCTGCAACCTGGAATCGGCGTTCTCCCGAAGAATTAAAAAAGGCTTTTGAAGAACATGGAATAACAGCAGATACAACAGTTATTTTATACGGTAAATATATGGATCCCGATAATGATGATGAGTTCCCGGGAAGTGCAGCCGGACATATCGGTGCCATTAGAAATGCATTTATCATGCTTTATGCAGGAATTAAAAATGTGAAAATTCTCAACGGAGGTTTCCAAACATGGAAAGATGCCGGCTATGAAATAAGTACGGAAGATGTTAAAAAACAGCCTGTTTATGACTTTGGCTTAAGTATTCCTCAAAATGCACAACTTGCGGTTGATGTAGACGAAGCAAAGCAGATGATTAAAGCTAAAGATGCAGATATTGTATGTGTAAGGAGTTGGCCGGAATATATTGGAGAAGTTAGCGGATATAATTATATTGAGAAGAAGGGTCGCATTCCCGGAACCATATTTGGCAACTGTGGTAGCGATGCCTATCATATGGAAAATTACAGAAATCTGGATCACACAACCCGCGAATTTCATGAAATTGAAGCAATTTGGAAAGAGGCTGATATAGTTCCTGAAAAGCATCTTGCATTTTACTGTGGAACAGGCTGGCGTGGCAGTGAGGCATTCTTTAATGCCTGGTTGATGGGATGGCCAAGAGTGTCGGTTTTCGATGGTGGTTGGTTTGAATGGAGTAATGATCCTGATAATCCTTATGAAACAGGAATACCATCAAGCAATTGATTTATGGAAAGTAATAGTCAAAATAAGGAATTTTTACAAGACATACTAAAAGGACTTTCTTCAAATCCAAAATATATATTATCGAAATATTTTTATGATGCAAAAGGAAGTAAAATATTTCAGGATATAATGCAAATGCCTGAATATTACTTAACCGATTGTGAATTGGAAATATTCAAAACTCAACAAAATCAAATTCTTAATGACTTTAAAGACGGTCCTGATGGATTTGATGTATTAGAATTGGGCGCAGGCGATGGAATGAAAACCAAAGTTCTTCTTAAGTATTTTGTAGATAAAAAAGCAAAGTTTACTTATTCTCCAGTTGACATTTCAAGCACTGTAATAAACAAACTGATTCAAGATTTAGAAAAGGAAATCCCCGATTTACATGTTGAAGGCCTCAAGGGAGACTATTTTAAAATGATTTCTTCCTTTAAGGATAAAATAAGTAAAAGAAAAATTATTCTTTTTCTAGGCTCTAATATTGGAAATTTAAGTTGGGAACAATCTCTGGATTTTCTTATAAAATTGAGAACTTCGATGAATAAAAACGATCGTCTATTCATTGGTTTCGATTTAAAGAAAGATAAGAACTTAATACTTGAGGCATATAATGATGCAAATGGGCATACTGCTGCTTTTAACCTAAATTTATTACACAGAATTAACAGAGAACTGGATGCAAATTTCAAGGAGGATAATTTCTATCATGAAGAATTTTATGATGCGAAAAGTGGAAGAGCAGAAAGTTTTTTGATTAGTAAAATTAATCAATCAGCAAAGTTTAACAAACAGAATAAAACATTCACCTTTGCAAAAGGAGAAAAAATATTTACCGAGATGTCGCAGAAGTTCGATCTCAGTATGATAGAAAAATTAGCCGAAAATACAGGATTTAAAATTGTAAGGAATTACTTTGACAAACGACAATATTTTATGAATTCTCTTTGGAGATTAAAATCATAAAACATGAAAGTTATATGGAATGGCGAGACAATCGCCGAAAGTAATACCACTTTAAACATTGAAGGAAATCGATACTTCCCTGAAAATACTGTTAAACAGAAATTTCTAAAGAAAAGCGAAACCAATACTGTTTGCCACTGGAAAGGTGTGGCATCGTATTACGACATAGTTGTAAACGGAAAAACAAATAAAGATGCTGCCTGGTATTATCCTGAGCCCAAAGAAATGGCATCAAAAATTAAAAATCATATTGCCTTTTGGAAGGGTGTTGAAGTTAAAGAATAAAAAAAAGCCGTCTCGCCTTAGGCGAGACGGCTTAAACTTTGGTTATACAATTATTACTTAATTATAACTTTTTTAGTTATACTTTGATTTCCTTTAACTAGTCGTACAAGATAAATACCCGTTTCGAAAGAACTCATATTAACAGAAGTATTCATTTGATGTTTTCCGTTGAAAACTTCCTGTCCCATAAGGCTAAAAACTTTAATATCTGCATCTTTCCAAAAGTCATCAGTTTTAATATTTATTTGCTTATGAGCAGAATAAATATCTACCAACGATTCATCAATATTATTTTCTATTCCAACTGGACCCCAGTTTTCAAAATTGATATCATCAAGGAATGCTCCATATCCATTAGGAGAGTATACGTGGAATCCTAAGAACACAACAGTATCTGTGGTAGGGAAGATCATACCTTCGCCTAAAGCCCAGTTGGCTTCAGTGATATTATCATTTTCCACAATTACATTATTAAGATCTTCAATAAATGGTGTATAGCCCCAATATGCTCCAAAACTTTCGCTATGACCAGGGATAAATCCTTTATAATAGAAACTAGTATAATATTCATTTCCTGCTTGTACTTCGAAAGGAGGAGATACAAACCAGTTGTCGTAAGTAAACTCAACCAAACCACCATCGTAATAACATGACATTGCTTTTGAGCCGGAATGCGCTATCAGATTAGTACTTAGCCATTTTTGCTCAGAATAATTATATGCCTGCCATAATTCAGGAAGTTCAGGCTTTTCAACATCTTCCATTCCTTGCTCATAAGGAAATGTTGCTATTGATGCCATAGTTGTGAACGACCAAATATCAGAACATCCACTGGCAGTTCCCTGACTATTTCGAGGTACTACTTGCAAATAATATGTTGTATTACTATTTAATAGCATAGTAAAGTTATTGTCAACAATATTATCACCATTTAAAACATTAGTAGGAGTTGTAACACCGCCGCCATCAGTTCCAAAATACACATCATAGGTGCTTGCAAATAAAGCAGGAGACCATGTAATATTGTGATTTATAAACGCATCAACTCCTGAATTTTCCGGATCCATAAGACCAGCGCTACATTCAGGTACAATATCATAATCGTCAATTCCACTGATAATAATTGAATATGCCTGTGAACCTCCCTGAAGAGATCCATCATAATCAACTATTATAGTATAAGTACCACCTGGAGCATCATCAATTTCAACTTTCTCAACATTATCCACTGAGTTTTTTGAATTGTTTGTTGCAGCTGCTGCAGGGTTATCTTTATCAAGTTTCCATGGAAAATGTGTATCATTTGTTGGATCTTCAACTCTTAGATCCAAATTATTTACCAGCATAGGAGTTGGCGGATCTAACTGAGGAGATGTAGGTGTTCCTGGAATGTCTGTCCAGCAAATAGTTACTTTAAAATCACTTCCTTCAGGGACATAAACTTCTCTTGTATAACTATCTCCGGAACTTAATATTAACTCATCAATAACATTTTGACCCAAATCATCAGAAATAACCTGAGCAGCGAATTCGTCATTTAACAAACCCCATCCAAACATATAATCAGGGCCCGGATAATCACCTGCTTCACTTGCTGTATGTATTGCCAGTCCTTTTAGTGTTGCAGCTTTCATTGGAGTGTCGTTATGAGTTTGCTGATAATGATATTGTAACATAGCCAATGAGCCAGAAACGTTTGGAGCCGACATAGAAGTACCCTGGCTAACACCATAATCGGAATTACTTCCATCCATAGTTGAAAAAACATCTACACCTTTTCCAACAATATCCGGTTTAATTCTTCCGTCATCTGCTGGTCCCCAGCAGGAAAAATCACTCATTAATACACTTTGAGGTCCTTCATAAACATCAACTTCATAAACGGCACCAACAGTTAAAATATTTTTAGCAATTCCACGTGTACCTATACAATCGTAGCCATCATCACCACCATCTTTTTCAGCTTTTCCGTTTCCGGCATCACTGGGTCCTTCACCGCGATCATTACCTGCTGATTTAACAATCAGGTAGTTAGGAGCATTGTATGCTATTTGATCCCATCCTCTGGCATCGTTATTATAAAATCCAAATTTATAATCTTCGTCTGGACTTATGCCACTATTTCCCCACCATTTCCAGGTTCCATTATCATAATTCCATCCTGCAAGGAAGCCATAACTATGATTTGAAATTTCTAAACCATTGGCTGCAGCAGTTGCCATTTCAGAATCGTCGGACGACCATTGCCAATATTTCAGATTTCCACCATATAATGCTCCTTTAGCTTGTGGGTTTACTCCTGCAGCAATCATAGTTCCTGCAACGTGAGTAGCATGATAATGTGTTGCATAATTACCATCCTGAGGAATTGCTCTGGAAGTACTACCATCCATAAATTCCTGATGTGTTTTACGCACATGACCAGCATCCCACTCACCAAGTTGTGAATAACCTGCTCCTGAATAATTAAGATTTAAACTTCCTCCAAACCATAATTGGTCAACTCGGGTTGTTTTATCTGCACCTCGGTTATCAGTAATGTAAAAAACAGGTTCTCCATCCCTAATATCTACCATCTCTAATACTCGACCATCTTCAGTTTCGCGCCAGATTTCAAGATTATTTTCTGAAGCATATTCAACCACTCGTTGGTGAGCCTCATTCCATTTAGTTTCAAACTGCTTTGAAAGTTCATTCAATTTTTCAACATTTGCCTGATTCTGGGCAAAAACCTGAAAACCAATCATCATTGCAATTAGTAAAACTAATTTTGTAACTTTTATCTTCATATTTTATAATTTGTGAATTTATTTTCGACTTACAAAAGTAAATATATATTTAAGACATCAATTTAAAAAAGCCTAAATTAATTAATACAATACATTTGACTAATTTATTAAAGCATAAGTTGCAGTCCAGGCAAATATAAAATTTCATTTGCTATCTTTGCAGCCATCTTTAAACTAGACAAAAAAATGAAAGAATCAGTTGCCATACTATGTGGAGGAGGACCGGCTCCTGGAATTAATTCGGTAATAAGTTCAGTTGCTCTTGTATTTCTTAAATCAGGATATAGAGTTTTGGGCGTTCATGAAGGATATAAAGGTTTGTTTTCCAATGACAACCAATTTACAGATATAGATTTCACATTTGCAGATGCTATCCATAACCAGGGCGGATCGGCATTAAAAATGAGCCGTCATAAACCAAAAGATGATGAATTTAATACAAAGTTCTTTGTAGATAATAACATACAACTTCTGGTAACTATTGGAGGTGATGATACAGCATCAACAGCGAACAGGATTTCAAAATTTCTGAGAGATAACGACGTAAGCATCCAGAATATACATGTTCCAAAAACTATTGATAACGATTTACCTTTACCCGAAGGAAATCCAACTTTTGGATATCAATCGGCTAAGCAAGAGGGTGTTAGAATAGCACAAACAGTTTATGAAGATGCCCGTACCAGCGGCAATTGGTTTGTTGTATCGGCAATGGGAAGAGAAGCAGGCCATTTGGCATTTGGAATTGGAGCTGCGAGTCATTTCCCTATGATAGTGATACCAGAAATGTTTAACAAAACTGAGGTTACTTTCGAAAATATTATTAATCTAATAATTTCAGCCATTGTAAAAAGAAAAATCAGAGGAATTGATTACGGCCTTGCTATAGTTAGTGAAGGTGTATTTCATTTTATGGATGAAAAGGAAATTATTAATTCAGGAATTAATTTTACATATGACGATCATGGCCATCCTGAATTGGGAAATGTCAGCAAAGCACATATTTTTAATGTTTTACTTCAGGAGAAGTTAAAATCACTAAACATAAAAGTAAAAAGCCGCCCGGTGGAATTGGGTTATGAACTTCGATGTGTTGCTCCTACCGCCTTCGACCAACTTTATTGTGGTTTATTGGGTTATGGTGTTAAAAAACTTTTCGATGAAGGAAGAACAGCCTGTATGGTTACGGCAGATAACAATGGGGTTATAACGCCATTGTATTTGGAAGATGTTGAAGATGAGAATGGTAAAATAAAGCCACGATTAGTAAATATTGATGGTGATAAGCAAAAACTTATTTTCGAACATGGCTTACAGTATATTGAACCAGGCGATTATGAACTGGCCAAAGAATATCTTAAAAATCCTAAGGAGTACGATTTCCGGGAAATACTAAAGTGGTAATTAACTTAAAGGTTTTTATTTCATTAAAAACTATCTTAAGGCTAATTTTTAAAATATGAAATAATTTTTTCGGCCAGAACTTCCGAAAGTTTTATATTGGATTCGTGCGTCCATCCTGCAATATGGGGTGATAAGATTACATCTTTTCGATTTATCAATTTAATAAATACGTCAGGAAGGTCTTCACTATTCAGATTTTCAAATGACAAGCCTTCGTATTCAAGTACGTCCAGGCAAGCCCCTTTTACTTTTCCCGATTCCAAACTACTCACTAAATCCTCTGTATTTAAAACTTTTCCACGTGAAGTATTAATTACATAAATATCCTTTTTAAAAGAATTAAAGACTTCATTCCTTGCCATAAAAAGTGTTTCATCTGTCAGAGGAACATGAAAACTCACTATATCTGCTTCATTATAAATTTCTTGCAAATCCACCTCCTTTACAAATTCATCGGAAAAATTACTCTTATATTTATCGTAAGCCAGAATATTTACATTAAAACCAGATAGTTTCCGCGCAAACGCGCCACCAGTATTTCCATATCCAATAATCCCAACTGTTTTACCTCCTAATTCAATTCCACGGTTTTCTTCCCTTTTCCAAATACCTTTCCGAACTTCTGCATCGGCCTTAATTAAATTGTTAAATAGTGCTAAAAGCATTGCTACTGCCTGCTCTCCTACGGCATCTCGATTTCCTTCGGGAGCATTAAAACAAATAATGTTTCGGGCATCTGTATAGGATGTATCAATATTTTCCATGCCTGCACCAACTCTGCCTATAAACTTTAAATTGCTTGCGTGCTGTAAAATACTTTCATCCATTTTAAATTTACTTCTTATAACAAACCCGATGAACTGTGATGCAATATTTTTCAGTTCATCCGGATTCTTACCGTAATAATGAGCCACTGCAAACCCAGCATCCTCCAGCATTGAAGGTAGTTTTGGGTGTGTGGTATCAATAAATAAAACTTTTCCTTTCTCCATTTTAAAACAAGCCGTACTTTTGCCAATCATTGTTGAGGAATAATTGCTGATTATTAAAAATTTATAATCACAAAATTATTGTTATTTTAGATATTAATTACAAATTAATAAAATCAGATGTGGCAATTTATTGTTAGGCTAATTCTAAGGAACCGAATAAGTATATTAGTAATCATTGGACTACTTACAATTTTTATGGCTTATAAAGGTTCGAGCATAAAAATGACTTATGAGATGGCCAGGATGCTACCGAAATCTGATTCTATTTATGTTGAATATGAAAAGTTTAAAGATGAGTTTGGGCAGGATGGTAGCGTAATCTTTATTGCTGTTCAAGATACAAACCTCTATAGCCTTGAACATTTCCGTGATTGGTATAAATTAAGTAATTCGGTTAATGAAATTTATGGTGTAGAAGGAGTTGTTTCAACTGCGCGGCTTTATAATCTGACCCGTAATGATGACAAGGAAAAATTCGACTTTAAACCAATAGTTGTTAAAGACCCTGTTTCTCAAGCACAAGTCGACTCAATAAAAAATATTATTTACGGACTACCTCTTTACTCAGGAAGATTATTCAACCCTGAAACCAATGTAACTTTGATGATGATAACCCTCGACAAGGAGGTTTTAAATTCGAAGAAACGCATTGCACTGGTAAAATCAATTAAAGAGGAGATTGATAAATTTGGTGAAAAATATGACCTCAATATAAAATATTCCGGTTTACCTTATATCAGGACGGTAACATCTAAAGTAATACAAGATGAATTATTGTTTTTCGTTTTACTGAGCCTTGTAATAACTTCCGTTTTATTACTTATACTATTTCGATCTTTTCGTGCCGTTGCATTTTCAATGTTGGTGGTAATTGTAGCCGTTATTTGGGTATTAGGGACCATAGTAATTTTTGGTTATAAAATAACAATCTTAACAGGAATTTTACCTCCTTTACTAATTGTTATTGGAGTTGAAAATTCCATTTTTCTTCTTAACAAATATTTGAGTGAATACAGGGCTCATGGTAATAAGGCAAAAGCTTTATCACGTATGATTTCACGTATTGGTAATGCCAACCTCCTTACCAATGCCACCACTGCAACCGGATTTGCAGCATTTATCATTACAAGTAATTCATTATTAGTTGAATTTGGGATTATTGCTTCACTCAATATTTTAGTAACTTATTTGCTTTCTCTACTGTTACTACCGATACTTTTCAGCTTCTTTCCATCGCCCAAAAGAAAGCATTTAAAGCATCTTGACAAAAGCCTTATAAGCAAAATAATAGATAGAATAACAATAATAGTTTTAACCAAAAGGAAGTTAATTTATATCATCACAATCATAGTATTTATTGGTGGTATATATGGCATAACAAAGTTGAAAACCACCGGAAACATTGTTGACGACATTTCAAAGAAAGATAAGCTCTATAAGGATTTGATGTTTATGGAAAAAAACTTCAATGGTGTGATGCCATTGGAAATCACTGTGGACACTAAAAGAAAAAATGGAATATTAAGTTTATCAACCATAAAAAAACTTGATCAACTACAGGATACTTTGGCTACATACCCTGAATTTTCGTTACCGGTTTCAGTAGTTGAAGTTATCAAAGCGGCAAAACAGGCATTTTATCGTGGTAATACAAATATGTATGCCCTGCCAAACAGCCAGGAAAAAAACTTCATACTTTCTTATGTGCCAGACATTGAGAGTAATGACAAATCAATACTTAACTCATTTGTAAACAGCGATATGAGCAAAACACGTATTACTGTGCAAATGGCCAATATTGGAACTAATGATGTTGAAAGAATTTTAGGTGATTTAAAGCCAAAGATTGATAAAATATTTCCACCGGATAAATATGAAGTGCAGTTAACCGGAACCAGTGTAGTTTTTCTAAAAGGGACCAATTATCTTGTGAAAAATCTTTTCAGTTCATTACTCCTGGCCGTAATTGTTATTACCGGATTGATGGCTGTAATTTTTTCCTCCTTTAGAATGATACTTATTTCGCTGATTCCAAATATAATACCGCAAATTTTAACTGCGGGCATGATGGGGTATTTTGGAATTTCAATAAAACCGTCTACTATTTTAATTTTTAGTATAGCTCTTGGAATTAGCGTTGACAATACTATACATTTCCTTTCACGGTACAGACTGCATTTAAAACAAACAAACTGGAAAGTAAAGGAATCAATATTAGCTGCTTTGCATGAAACAAGTTATAGTATGATATATTCGGCTTTGGTTTTATTTTTCGGGTTTTTCATATTTACATTATCTTCCTTTGGAGGAACAGAAGCCCTGGGTTATTTAGTTTCGTTTACTTTATTCGTTGCACTGTTTTCAAATATCTTTGTATTACCATCGCTTTTATTATCATTTGATGCTAAATTATTAACCAAATCATTCAAACAGGCAAAAGTTCATGTATTCGATGAAGAAGAAGATGTAGAAATTGATAAATTAGTATCTGAGGAACTAAAAGAAAAAGATTAATTGTCAAATAAAAAATAAACTATGAAAGGTATTATTCTCGCCGGAGGTGCAGGTACAAGACTTCATCCATTAACTAAAGCTGTTAGTAAACAGTTAATGCCCATTTACGACAAACCTATGATTTACTATCCTTTGTCAATTTTAATGATGGCGGGTATTAGAGACATACTAATTATCTCTACTCCTGAAGACTTACCAAATTTTGAGAAGTTATTCGGTGACGGTAAAGATTTAGGCTTAAACTTTTCATATAAAGTACAAGAAGTTCCAAATGGTTTGGCTCAGGCTTTTGTTTTAGGAGAAGAATTTATTGGCAATGATAGTGTTTCATTGGTTTTAGGCGATAATATATTCTATGGCAGCGGTTTGCAAAAATTATTAATGGATAATAACGAGCCTGATGGTGGAGTTGTTTTTGCATATCACGTGAGGGATCCTGAAAGATATGGAGTAGTGGAATTTGATGATAATTTCAAGGCCATTTCAATCGAAGAAAAACCACAAAATCCTAAATCTTCATTTGCTGTTCCGGGATTATATTTTTATGATAACTCGGTTGTTGAAGTTGCAAAAAGCATAAAACCCAGCCATAGAGGGGAATATGAAATTACTGACGTGAACAAATATTATCTTGAAAGAAACAAACTTAAAGTTGGGCTTTTAAGTAGAGGAACGGCCTGGCTGGATACAGGTACTTTTTCGTCTTTAAATCAAGCATCCCAATTTGTTGAAGTACTGGAGGAACGTCAAGGATTAAAGGTTGGCTGTATTGAAGAAATTGCTTATAAAAAAGGCTTTATTAATGCAGAACAACTTAAACAACTTGCACAACCATTACTAAAAAGTGGTTACGGAGTTTATTTGATGGATTTACTTAAATAAAAGAATACATGCATAGTTTTGATGAGTTACTCGCCTATTTTGAGGATAATTTAAAAGAACAAAATTTTCTTAATGAACCGGAAGAATTGTACGCCCCCATTAGTTATACTCTGGCTCTTGGAGGAAAAAGAATAAGACCGGTTTTAACATTAATGGCATGTGACATTTTTGGAGGAAATTTTAAAGATGCTCTGCCCCAGGCTATTGCAATAGAAATGTTTCATAATTTCACACTTATCCATGATGATATTATGGATAATGCCCCAATAAGAAGAGGCAGAGCAACTGTTTATAAAAAATGGTCGCCAAACATAGCAATCCTTTCCGGCGATACTCTTTTTGCATATGCTTATCAATTCGCGCAGAAAGCAGATAAAAATATTGTTCACGACATTTTAAGTGTTTTTAATAAAACAGCAATTGAGGTTTGTGAAGGCCAGCAGTATGATTTGAATTTTGAAACCAGAAATGATGTAAGCGTTGAAGAATATGTAAAAATGATACGTTTAAAAACTGCTGTTTTATTTGGTGCAAGTTTGAAAATTGGCTCAATTATAGGCGGTGCTGAAAAAGAAGAGTCGGAAAAACTCTACAATTTTGCCTTAAACATAGGATTGGGGTTTCAGTTAAAAGACGATTTATTGGACACTTATGGTGATGAGAATATTTTTGGAAAAAAAACAGGTGGTGATATACTTACAAATAAAAAGACTTTTCTGTTTTTAAAAGCACTTGAATTGGCAAAGGGTGAAACTAAAGAAAACTTATTGAAATACTATTCATCAACAGATTATGAAGATGAAAATAAAATTGAAATGGTTAAATCAATATTTTCAGAATTGAGTGTGGATAAAATTACAGAGAATGAAATTGACAAGTATTTCAAAGACGGCATTAAATTTCTTGAAAGCATGAATATTAGCCGTGAGAACAAAGATGAACTATATAAACTTGCCTTTAAAATGATTCACCGAAGCAATTAATTTATTCTTCTTCGAGGGCTTCAAGTTTTGAACTTAATTTCTCCCAATTTTTATAAACAGAAGCTATTTTACTTGTAAGATTATCATGAGTTATAAATAGTTGTCCAGACTTAAATTCTTCTGAAAATTCATCGGGATTTGCAAGTTTTAGGTTTAATTTTTCAAGTTCTCCTTCATGTTTTTCTATTTCTTGTTCGCATTGTTCTATTTCCTTATTTATTTTTCTAACCTGCTTATCTCTTTCTTTTTTCTTTTCCCAGCTAATTTTATTAGCCGAATCATTTTGATTATTCTGATCAGTTTTATTGTTAGTTATTAAATCATTGCGTTCTTGTTGCTTTTTACTTAGAAAATATTGAATGTCGCCAAGATATTCTTTAACTCCATGATTTTTAAATTCAAGACATCTATCACTTAATCCCTGAAGAAAATCCCTGTCGTGTGAAACTAAAATAATCGTCCCCGAATATTGAAGAAGAGCGTCTTTCAAAATATCTTTAGAAAGAATATCGAGGTGATTTGTTGGCTCATCCAGTAATAATAAGTTTGTTGGAGTCATTAAAAGTTTAACTAAAGCGAGCCTGGATTTTTCGCCTCCGGAGAGTATACTAACTTTCTTGTCAATATCATCCCCCTGAAATAAAAATGCCCCCAAAATAGATTTAATCTTTGTTCTGATATCACCAACTGCAATATTGTCAATTGTTTCAAAAACAGTAAGTTTGGGGTCAAGCATATCCCAAATATCCTGCGAGTAATAACCTAAAATAACATTATGACCAATCTTTAATTCTCCATCATATTCAATACTATTATTAATAATTTTTGCCATTGTGGATTTACCTTCTCCATTTTTACCCACAAGTGCAAGTTTTTCACCTCTTATAACTTTACTATTAATATTTTTAAATACCAGTTTCTCACCATAGTATTTTGTTATATTATCTGCCTCAATTACAACTTTCCCACTTTTTTGTGCTTCAGGAAAACTAAAATGAATACTCTTTGTATCCCTTTTATCAATCTCAATACGATCTACTTTATCGAGTTGTTTAACCCTCGATTGAACCTGTTTTGCTTTGCTGGCTTTATATCTAAATCTTTCGATAAATCTCTCTATTTCCCTGAGCTCTTTTTGCTGATTAGAAAATGAGGCTTCCAATTGTTCCTGTCTTTCCTCTCTTAGTCTGATATATTCAGAGTATATTACTTTGTAGTCGTGGGCTTTACCCATATTGATTTCAATGGTTCTGGTACTGAGTTTATCAAGCAAAGTTCTGTCGTGGGATACTAAAACAACTGAACCATTATACGATTTTAAATAATCTTCCAACCATTGAATTGATTCAATATCAAGATGATTTGTAGGCTCATCCAGTAGGAGTAGATCAGGATTAATCAATAATAATTTAGCAATTTCCACTCTCATTCTCCAACCATGACTAAATTCATTAAGCATTCTATTAAAATCAGAAGAATTAAACCCTAATCCTTTTAATATAACCTCAGCCTTTCCATTTAGTTTGTCGGCATCTAATATCATTAATTCATGATTAATGAAATCTATTTCATCGATTAATTTAAGATACTCCTTGCTTTCATAATCTGTTCGTATACCTAACAATTTTGTTAATTCTTCAAGTCTATCCTTCTTTTCATCAATAAAAGAAAGAACATCTAAAGTCTCTTTTATTACAGTATTATTTGGGTTGGTATGCATTTCCTGTTTAAGATACCCAATTTTAAAATCTTTTGAAGTAACTACTTCACCAGAATCAGGACTAAGTTCTCCTGCAATGATATTTAATAGTGTAGATTTCCCTGCACCATTTTTCCCGGCAAAACCAATTCTTTCCTTTTTTGAAATATTAAAACTAATATTATCAAAAAGGATTTCTCCCCCAAATTCTTTACTAATATTATTTAATGACACCATATTTTGCAAAAATAGTTAAAAACAAAAGGGGCAATCAGTCTTTCGACCAATTGCCCCTTTTTTATAGGTTACTAGTGTTTAAAACTTGTGTTATTTAGAAATAACTACACGCTTTGTTACAACACCGTTTGATGTTTCTACTTTTACTATATAAACGCCATTCTCGTAAGAGGATGTGTTTAATGTAACAGAAGTCATATTGTTAACTTCACTCTCATATACTACCTGACCTACATAG
>JBFFLX010000056.1:0-20648 GCA_041554435.1 Bacteroidales bacterium | reverse complement strand
TAATCCCTACAGGATTAACCATAACTAATAGTGAATCGGAATATTCTCCCATACCACAATCATTAAGGCCGGCAACTTTTATCCAAACTTCACCATCAAATTCAAGATTCCAGTTAACAGTTATACTTTCTGAATTACCTGTAATTATTCCTGCTGATTGAGGATACAACTGCCAGTTATAACTTGCTGCGGAAGGTATATTTTCGGTTACGTACTCAGTAGCAGTAGTATTTTCCAAATATACTATTACATCACCTTCGGGAACAGAAGCTTTATCAGGAATTGAAACGAAAGTCAAATTCATTTCATCACTGTCGGTAAGTCCATCTACATCAAAAATATTAAGAGTTAACTGGACATTTCCATTTAATATATCATCATCGGAGGGTATATAATTAGCATTCAGACTATTAATATTTTCGAAAACTCCACTACCACTTGTAGTCCACCAAATTGAATCGTAGTTGGTTGCAGTTCCCTGACATAGGTAATCACTGTTCTGGCATGAATTATCATCTGGTCCTGCAAAAATGGTGGTCACCATCATGGTAGGCAGGGAGATATAATCAACCCATGCCTTATCTGAGCCACCTGTTTGAGAATAATCTTTCTCATACGACCATTTGAAAGTATGAACGCCGGGATCTACAGCAAAAACTTCTTCTGTCCATGCCTGAGAACCTGACCATCTGGCCTTTTCATTATTATCGATATAAAAAACGAGAAAATCATAGTTTTGCTCGGAAGAGACTTTCTTTTCAAACCTGATACTATCCGAGCCCATAACTTCATATTGAATATAGAATTCAGATGTTTGATCATTACCAATATCACCAGAGGCAGCATGATAGAATCCTTCAAAAGGATACTCTGTAATTATTTGCCATGGTTCATTTCCTGCACTTTGCCATTGGAATTTTGTAAAATCTCCTGACTCCCAATCTTCAAGTATTATTGAAATTTTAGGATAGTAGACACAGCTTTCATCGTAACCGGCTGCCTGTAGTAAATAATGCATTTCAGCAAATATTCCCTCGGGAGCATCCTCATCAACACTAACTTCGAAGGATGCATATGCAGGTAATAGCAATCCCAGTGAAGGAATTATCGTATCCCCACTTATAACTGTAACATACTGATTAAAAGGCTCCAACGATGCATTTACATTGTCGATTATACAGTGTCCTGTATTTTTTGTTTTAAAGGTCATTATTGCTGTTTCACCCGGATCGAGAAGACCGTTACCATTTCCTCCTTCATTATCGTCAATAGTTAAATCACTGGCTGTTAAGCAAGGTGCATAGGAGGTTATTTTAAAATTACTTGTCCAGGTAGAATCATTTTCATCGGTAGCAGTTATCTGGAAAATAATTTCCATTTGATCGGGAATATTATTGGCTAATTTTATATGAAATCCATAATTATTTCCAACACTTTCGTCAGCGGCAATGGTATCATAATTTTCTACTGCATCAATTAAATCGACAAACTCATTTTCTGTGGATAAGTTTACCAATACATTATTAGCATCTTCTGTACCATAATTTTTCATATTGATATTCAGAAATACATCTTCATCGAATTCTGCTTTTACATTTCCATTTCCAAGTGAATCATCCTGAAGGATGTGACTTTCATAAATACAATATGGTCCATCGGGAGCAAACACAAGAATATCTTCTATCCAGGGTTGATAGTTTTGAGCGGTTATGACTATTTCGGCATAACCCGGTGTTGTAAAACCATCAAAAACGAATTCTGCCATTCCATTTTCATCAGCAAGTGCTGTTGCATAATTTACACCTCCCATATTCAGAGCCAAATAGGCAAAAGGGGTAGTTTCAACATTAAATGTAGTTTGTCCGATAGTAATTACCTCTTCGTGAGTAACAGGCATAACATCAGGGTTTGAATAGTATATCATTAATGATGGATCACCAATAAGGTTATAAATATCCCAATAATATTCTGCACTTCCCGGAGAACCTTCCAAAACGGCAAGGTTACCGGCAAAAATCACCTGATCCATAGTGGTATACCATTCGCCAAAATCTTCTCCATGAGTATGGAAAGAACGGTCGTAATTACCCAAGGTAGTTTCTTCATAAGCAGGAGGATCTTCACTAATTGTCCCTACTCCTACTCCAAAATAATAATCTTCATCCCAATATGTACTGTTGGAACCTCCAATATAACCAACTGCACCTTTATTTTCGGCTCTTACAATTTCTTCTGCGAAACATGTTGTTTGGTATTCACTTGAAGAGCAGCAATTTCCAATAAGCAAGCCATACTTATCCTGATTTGCAAGATTACCAATATCACTAATTACAAATGAAGGATCGGCCCAGCCACTCGGGCTACAATGTGCTGTATAGTTTGCAAAGGTAACCCCATTGGAAATATCCTGTTTAATTTGAGCGCTATTATTTCCTGATTCAGGATAAAGATAAGTATGACTTATAATGTCGTTATCTCCATTGAAATAATTTTCGGTTCCATAATTTATCTGACCGTTTGCCCAGTCATTTCCAAAACCGGAATCCATTCCTGCCACCATTACAACCTCGTCTAAATAAGTTGGGTCGGGCATGGTATATTGCTCATATTGAAGCGTTTTACCAATAATTACATCCAACTGGTCGGTGGTTTCTGCCGACATACGGCCATAAAATATTTCAGGTAAAAGATCGCCTGTATATTCCACGTAATTTCTGTCGGTTACACCATGTCCGTTATTATATGTTGGCATTTGGTTGATATCGCCCACAAATAAAACAAATGAAGGAGCAGGATCTTCAGTTGTACCGCTATCGTAAAGCGACTGCAAATATGTTTTTATTGCTTCTTTAGTAGTACCAATATCATTGGTATAAGCCTCTATAACATTAAATCCTTTTTGTTTTTTCCATTCTATTAAAGGCTGCAAACTAGTTTCAAACATAGGGTCGGAAACAATTACATATTTTACCGGATACTGAGTTAAATTTTCCCTGTTGGAATTTGGTATATAGTTCAATATACTCTTTTGCATTCCTGTAAAATACGGTGAATAATACCGCGATTTAATTTCTTTAGTAGCAGAATAATCAGCATTTTCAAATACTACTTCAAACTGCAAATTGCTGTAAACCCTCAAAACTCCTTCAACCGGATTATACTCGAAAGGTGAAACTTCAAGCAGAGCCAGGCGCTGTGAACGCATGCTTCCAATTATTTTTACATCAGTTAAACTGCTTTTCAAAAATTCATTTTTTTGATAAACATCATTATCAATCATAAACTGTTCATCATCTGAACATTTTGATTGTGGGCCCTGACAAGGGAATATCTTATTTACGATTCCGTATTCTGTTAGTTTATATTCCTTTACATCATAGGATAAAATATTAACTTTTAAGCGTGCACCAAGAGGGATTTCCATTAGTTTGCGATAAACCGGTAATGTAGGATATCCAATTTGATCTGACTTAGCATAGTTGGGTACAATTAATTGTGAGTAATCGGTATTAGAATTTTGAATAACTGTAAAGTCTACCTTTTCTATGGTATTCTCAAAAACTAAAACTGTTGTTGATTTCGATAGTATTTTAAGTTCTGTTGGAGAATCAGAAATATCTATACTTTTTGCGAAAGTATTAGCAACTAATAAACTAAAAGTAATTAATACTGAAATTTTTAAGAAAGTAAATATTTTCATGTGTGTGTGTTTGATGCAAATTTACCATAAATTATTTTATTCTTTTTTAACTATGTATGACAATATGGATTTAGCAGAAGTTGCCTAGAATTTATTTAATCTCAATACTTTGAGTAGATAGCAATATGAAATAAGTGAAATCTATTACAAAGCCACACAATGTTGATTATCTGAAATTTATAATTTGTACGAAATTTATCTAATTAGAGAATAAATCAGTTAACTGCCGGTGAACTATATCTATTTCCACATCCACAGGAAAAACAATATCCGGTTTCAAATAGAACACTTCTTTATCGGCTTTTAAGCGATTTTCTCCGCCACCGGTAATATTTAGCATTACCAAAGCGTCTTTATCAATTGTTCCATTTTTTACTGACTTGATAAGAGTTGCCGTTGCTACCCCGGAAGCCGGGTGAATATCAATACCCTCGCACTTTTCAAATATTTTTACGGCTTCAGCCGATTCATTGTTGTTTGCCAAAAGTACATCTCCACCAGCGTCCATAAGTGCATCGTAAAGTCCGCCAGCCGGAGGATATGGAGGTTTACGATTACTTAAAACTTTTGCATCTATTTCTTCCACTTGTCGTCTGGCAACATTATGATCGAAAAGTAACATTTGACGTGACTTTGCTTTCCATGCATCATAGATAGGATGGAAAGGGAAGTTTTGAGATACCATAAGTTTCATTTTTCTATCTCCAAAACGTCCATCTTCAATAAACCTTAAATTTGCCTCCCAGGCCGCAATAGCTCCTGTTCCGCTTCCCACAGCCTGAAAATAATATTCGGGGATTTCTCCAATTTCTGTAACAGCAGACAAAACTGTAGTCCCCATTCCATCTCGACGGGCAACATTTTTTGCCCCACCTTCAGGAACAAACATATCCATTTCTACTGCCAGATTGCTAAGATGAATAGCATCGAAATAATCGCCACCTTTTTCACTTGCAATAACTTTTACGTTATCGTTAATTGGTTTATCGAACCAAAGTGCATTGAGGTTGTCTTCGGGTATACATAAAAGCAAAGGGATATTATTGTCGGAACACACACGAGCAAAAGCCCTTGCAGTATTTCCTGCCGAAGCTACAACCAATACTTTTCCATCGTGATTATCCTTACGCCCGCAAACGCTATAAGCCTCAGTTTCTTTAAAAGAGCAAGTAGTCATTTCAATACCCTTTTCCGGCCAATAACCACTAAAGGTAATATACAAATTACTCATTCCCAACTCCTTTGCCAGATATTCACTTTTGTAGGTTATGGGAGCATATGAACCTTTTAAAACCTTTTTTACAGGCAGCCAATCACAAAACTTATAGAGCCCCAACTCAGGATTTTTCACTTTTAGTTGCTTATTTTCATAAATCGCACGTATCAATCCGTGATTTTTCTCCGATGGGCAGTCGAGTAGCCATCCGCTATCGTCGAAGATATGTCCCGACGACATGGATTTCAACTTATAAGATGTTGGTGTAAATTCCATTTTTTATTCTGCTTAAGATGCAAAAGTAAAAAAGATATTCGTTTCACATTTTTTTATTTTAGTCAGGTTTCGATTGATACAAATTATTGCTGAATAAAAAATTATAGTGCCAGAATATAATATTTTGTAAGGCTATCGTACCAAGGCTTACATCAAGTCGTAACCTAATAAATTTTCGAATCTATTATTCTGAAACTTAGACTGTTTATAAATTAACAAATAAAACGCATATTTAATTCTTAAACATGATATTTGTTATAATTTTGTAAGACAAAATATAACACACTATGGATAAATTATTCAGAAAGGATGCCCTAAATTATCATGCCCTTGGTCGTCCGGGCAAAATAGAAGTAGTTCCAACAAAACCATATTCCACACAAAGAGATTTGTCGCTTGCATACTCACCGGGAGTGGCCGATCCATGTTTGGAAATTGAGAAAAATCCTGAGGATGTATATAAATATACTGCCAAAGGAAATCTGGTAGCTGTAATTTCCAATGGTACAGCAGTACTTGGTCTGGGAAATATTGGTGCTGAGGCAGGAAAGCCGGTTATGGAAGGTAAAGGTTTATTGTTCAAGATATTTGCCGATATTGATGTATTCGATATCGAAATTGACGAAACTGATACTGAAAAATTTATACAAACAGTTAAAGCCATTGCGCCTACTTTTGGAGGAATAAACCTTGAAGACATTAAGGCTCCGGAATGTTTCGAAATTGAAAGACGATTAAAGGAAGAATTAAACATCCCTTTAATGCATGATGATCAGCATGGTACAGCCATAATCACCTCAGCAGGACTTTTAAATGCACTGGAATTCAACAAAAAGAAAATAGAAGATCTCAAAATTGTTGTTAATGGAGCCGGTGCTTCTGCAGTTTCCTGTACGCGTCTTTATATTGCCCTTGGTGCAAAACCAGAGAACATTGTCATGCTCGACAGTAGGGGGGTTTTACATAAAGACAGAACAGACCTAAACGAAACAAAGAAAGATTTTATTTCAGATACCAAGGCACGCACTTTAGCTGAAGCCGTTGTTGGAGCCGATGTATTTTTGGGACTTTCAGTAGGTGGAGTTATGAAACCGGAGATGTTAAAAACCATGGCCCCTCAGCCAATTGTTTTTGCTCTTGCCAACCCAACTCCTGAAATTGCCTATGATGTTGCTATGGAAACCCGCGATGACATTATTATGGCCACAGGTCGTTCTGATTATCCTAACCAAATTAACAATGTTTTAGGATTCCCATTTATTTTCCGTGGGGCTCTCGATGTAAGAGCCACCGAAATTAATGAGGAAATGAAATTAGCAGCTTCAAAGGCTTTGGCTGAACTCGCTAAACTTCCTGTTCCTGAAGAAGTTAATATTGCTTTTAAAGTACAAAACCTTTCCTTTGGAAGGGAATATATAATTCCAAAACCTACCGATCCAAGATTAATAGAGGTTGTGGCTCCTGCCGTTGCAAAGGCCGCAATGGATAGTGGTGTGGCTAAAAACCCAATAGAAGATTGGGATATGTACAGAGAAGAACTAAGAAAACGACTTGGATTAAGCAACCCTCTTATGAGGCAAATGAAAGCAAGTTGTAAGCGTACACCCAAAAAGATTGTTCTTGCCGACGGACAGAATTACAGCGTACTTAAAGCGGCTGAAATTGTTAAAAATGAAAACCTCGCAGAACCAATTTTAATTGGTGATGAAGAGGTAATTAAAAATATGATTATCAGCAATGAACTTGAGTTAGAAGGCGTTGAAATAATAGATAATAAATGTGCTAAGGAGAAAAATCGCCGCTTAGAGTTCGCAAAACTTTTATGGGAAATCCAAAAGCGAAAGGGAATGACACTTACAGCAGCACAAGATGCCATGATGCATCGTAATTATTATGCTCCTATGTTAGTTCAAACCGGATATGCCGATGGCGTTATAAAAGGACTTACCCGTAATTATCCTGACTCGATAAAACCTAGTCTGCAGATTATTGGAAGAAAGCCTGAATGCATTACAGTTAGCGGAATGTACATCATTAACAGGAAAGATGGTCCATTATTTTTAAGCGATTGTACCGTTAATAAGCAACCTAGTGTAGAAGAACTGGTTGGAATAACTTTACAAACCGCAAAAGAAGTTGAAAGATTGAAGATAGTTCCGAAAATAGCATTCCTGTCATATTCAAACTTCGGCTCCGTTCAGGGGAAATTGAATAAACGAATTAAAGATGCCGTTGAAATATTGCATAGAGAATATCCGGATTTAATTGTAGATGGAGAAATGCAGGCTTCAGTGGCTCTCGATCCTGATTTGCAAAAAGAGAATTTCCCTTTCTGTAAACTTGATGGAGTTGCTGCCAACACATTAATTTTCCCAAATCTGGCTTCTGCAAATATTGCTCACAAATTACTATACGAAACAGTAGAGGCCGATATAATAGGGCCTGTTTTAAATGGTATGAATAAATCGGTTCAAATATTGCGAATGGGAGCAAGTGTAAACGAAATTGTAAATATGATAATGGTTGCGGTTATGCATGCTCATGATCAGGATTAAGGTTTAGGTTAAGACTAAGTTTAAGGTTAAGACTGAATAAATAATTTTTACTGGAGGCTGTCCATATTGACAGCCTCTTTTTTTGTGCTCTAAAGTAATAAAATTGGGATGCTTTTATTATCTTGCACACATGATGGAAAAAACTATACCAAATTTATTTGAAAACAGTTCAAAAAGATTTTCAAATAATCCTCTCATTTATGAGAAGAAGTCAGGGAAATATAATCCAACAACTTTCCAGGAAATAAGAACTGAAGTTCATCAACTGGCAGGGGGTCTGCTGGATTTGGGTTTAAAAAAAGAGGATAAGGTAATTTTGCTTAGTGAAGGCAGAAAAGAATGGCTTACGTCGGAGATGGCTCTACTGTATTTGGGTGCAGTAGTTGTACCTCTTTCCATAAAACTTAATGAACCTTCTGATTTAAAATTCCGAATAGAACATTCTGAAAGCAGATTCGCCATTGTATCGGCTAGGCAGGCTGTTAAACTAAGAGAAATAATAAAAGATATTCCATCATTTGAAAAACTCATCATTCTTGATGATTTGGAAGAATTGAGAGAAAATGAAATTGAGTACAGCAAACTACTGAAAAACGGTAAGAAAATTGATAATCAGCAAATTATAAATATTACCAAAGAAATAAAGCAGGATGATGTAGCTGTAATTAGTTATACTTCGGGAACCACAGCCGATCCCAAAGGTATAATGCTAACACATAGGAATTTTACTGCCAATGTGGAGCAGGCAGAATCCTTGTTCGACATTCCCGAATGGTATACTACTTTATTAATTTTACCCTGGGACCATAGTTTTGCTCATACTGTGGGGCTTTATACAATTATTCTTAATGGTGCCAGCATTTCGGTGGTAGACCCAGGCAAATCAGGTTTGGATACTTTAAGAAATATTCCAATAAACATTAAGGAAACCCGCCCTGTTTTCCTTTTAAGTGTTCCTGCACTGGCAAGTAATTTTCGCAAAAATATAGAAGCAGGAATTATACAAAAAGGCGAAAAAGCACATAAGTTGTTTAAACATGCCATGAAACTTGCTTATGCATATAATAAAGAAGGTCATAATAAAGGACGCGGTTTAACAGTACTTTATAAACCGCTGCTTGCGCTTTACGACAAAATCCTCTTTTCCAAAATAAGAGAAGGATTTGGTGGCAGGCTTAAGTTTTTTGTGGGAGGAGGAGCATTGCTTGATATCGAGTTGCAGAGGTTTTTTTATGCTCTTGGAATGCCAATGTATCAGGGTTATGGATTGACAGAAGCAGCGCCTGTTATTTCTTCGAACTCCCCAAAAGATCATAAGCTTGGAACTTCAGGCAAAGCTGTTGATAAACTTGAAGTTAAAATTCTTGATGACAAAGGAAATGAACTTCCCCAAGGGGATAAAGGTGAAATTGTTGTTAAAGGTGAAAATGTAATGGCAGGCTACTGGAAGAATGAAAATGCTACCTACGAAAGTATTCATCAGGGATGGCTGCATACCGGCGATATGGGTTATTTTGATGAAGATGGTTACCTTATGGTTTTGGGTAGATTTAAAAGTTTACTGATTTCCAATGATGGTGAAAAATATAGTCCTGAGGGTATTGAGGAAGCCTTGATTCAGCAATCCAAATATATTGATCAGTGCATGCTTTATAATAATCAGGATGCTTATACCGTGGGGCTTATAGTTGCAAACCAAGTTGCAATTAATTCCCTTATCAAAACATCCGGGCTTGAACCCGCATCAGAAGCAGCAATCGACCTTGCCTTACAAACAATAAAAGAAGAGATAAAAAAATATTTTAAAGGTGGCGAATTTGAAAATATGTTCCCGGAAAGATGGCTTCCTGCCGCCATTGGCATTTTACCTGAAGCATTTAGCGAAGATAACCGAATGATTAATTCCACCATGAAAATGGTTAGAAATACTGTAGTGCATGCTTATAAAGACATTCTTCATTTTCTTTATACACCAAATGGTAAAGAGATTAAAAATGAGATCAATCAATCGAATATGAGAAATTTGCTCAATACAAGCTCATAGTGATGCTAAAGTCTTTAAATATTACAACATCTTAATATTGACCGCTTAAAATTGTTGATAAATTGAAAATAGTCTTACTTTTGTATGCTGAAACAAATAATTAATAAAAAAGAAATGGATAAAATAACAGTAATTGGTGCCGGTAATGTTGGAGCCACAGTGGCTAACGTAATCGCGCATAAGGATTTAACAAAAGATTTAATCTTGCTTGACGTAAAAGAGGGAGTTGCCGAAGGTAAAGCACTTGATATTTGGCAAACTTCATCTATTAATCACTTTAACACAAGAGTAACGGGAGTTACCAATAATTATCTTGCAACCAAAGGTTCCGGAATTATAGTAATTACCTCCGGGATACCAAGAAAACCGGGTATGTCGCGTGACGATTTGATTAAAACAAATGCAAGCATTGTTAAAGATGTTACTGAAAAAGCGATAAAGTATTCACCTGATGCTATTATTATTGTAGTAAGTAATCCACTTGACGTTATGACATATGCTGCATTCCAGGCATCTAACAAACCATCGCATAAGGTATTTGGAATGGCAGGTATATTGGATACTGGTCGTTATCGTGCTTTCCTTTCAAGTGCACTTGATGTATCACCAACCGATATTCATGCATTATTATTAGGAGGTCATGGAAACACTATGGTTCCATTACCACGTTATACTTCTGTAAACGGAATTCCTGTAACCCAACTTCTTGGAAAAGAAGAACTTGACAAAATAGTTGAGCGCACAAAAATGGGTGGTGGTGAGTTGGTTAACCTTATGGGAACTTCTGCATGGTATGCCCCTGGCGCAGCAGCTGCTCAGATGGTTGAAGCTATTGTTGACGATCAGAATCGTATTTTCCCTGTTTGTGCCTGCTTAAACGGCGAGTACGACGAAAAAGGTGTTTATTTGGGAGTTCCGGTAATTCTTGGTCGTCAGGGTATAAAGAAAATTATCGAAATTGAACTTGATAAAAACGAGAAAAAACTTCTTAAAACATCGGCTAATGCAGTTAGAGATGTGATGAAAGTTCTCGATGATATGAAGTTATTTTAAGACTAACAGCCTATTTCAATAATGGTTGCGATTCTTGTTTAGGCTTATAAGCGCTTTCCTTGGAAGGCGCTTTTTTTTTGTACTTTAGCCTAGTTCGAGCTAAGAAAAACATAGGATATTTCTGAGACATTGGGTTATGCAACTGATTGATTGTTAATTTTATTTCGCTATTTGCGGTTAAAAATCAAACCACAAAGGAACACTAAGGATGGCACAAAGGAACACAAAGTCCTATGCTTTACGATGACCTTTGCAGCTAAAAAATTAATTAATATTTACTTCCCATGAAAAAGAAACTAGTAGTTTTAAGTGGAGCCGGAATAAGTGCTGAGAGTGGGGTTAAAACCTTTCGCGACAGCAATGGCTTATGGAAAAACCACCGGATTGAAGAAGTTGCTTCACCAATAGCATGGCAAAATAATCCGGAACTGGTATTGGAATTTTATAATATCCGCAGAAAACAACTTTATGAGGTGGAACCAAACGCTGCTCACTTTGCATTATCTGAATTGCAAGATTATTTCGATGTTCAAATTATCACCCAAAACGTTGATGATTTACATGAACGAGCGGGTTCAAAAAATGTGCTTCACCTACATGGTGAATTAAAAAAGGCCAGAAGTACATCAGATGAATCTTTGGTTTACGAACTTAAAACCTGGGAACTAAAGTTAGGAGATAAATGCGAACTCGGGTCGCAACTAAGACCTCATATTGTGTGGTTTGGAGAAGCCGTAACAAATATCGAAAAAGCAATTGAGATATCACAAACTGCTGATATTTTTATGGTTATAGGCACCTCCATGCTTGTTTATCCTGCTGCAGGATTACTGAATTTTGTTAATCCGCAAATTGAAAAGTACTATATTGATCCTTTTGCCAAAAGCATATCAGAAATTAAAAATTTGAAAATAATAAATGAAAAAGCAGGCATTGCACTTCCACAGCTTGCTGAAGAATTGAAAAAAACTTTGATATAAGGATGAATTTACTTCATGCTATTAAAAAAATAATTAATCAGAGATTGAATGGTTTTTTATAGATTTTTGATTTTCGTGGTGGAAGTTAACCGCAAAGAACGCAGAGAATCCGCAGAGAACGCAAAGGTTTCTTCGAATACTTTTCGATAAATCTGGCGATCTTTGAGTTTAAAAAATAATAAACCACGAAGGAACTCCAAGGATAGTACTAAGTAACACAAAGGTTTCTTCGCGTACTTTGCGATAAACCTGGCAAGCTTTGCGGTTAAAAAATAATTAAACCACGAAGGAACTCCAAGGATAGCACTAAGTAACACAAAGGTATCTTCGCGTACTTTGCGATAAACCTGGCGATCTTTGAGTTAAAAAAATAATTAATCAGAGAGTGAATGGTTTTTTATAGATTTTTGATTTTCGTGGTGGAAGTTAACCGCAGAGAACGCAGAGAATCCGCAGAGAACGCAAAGGTTACTTCGCGTACTTTTCCATAAACATGGCAAACTTTGCGGTTAAAAAATAATTAAACCACCAAGGAACTCCAAGGATAGCACTAAGTAACACAAAGGTTTCTTCGCGTACTTTGCGACAAACCTGGCGATCTTTGCGGTTAAAAAATAAACCTCTAAGGAACACCAATTGATTATTCAAAGGAACTCAAAGTGGCAAATGGTATATTATAAATTATTGATTATATGAATACAATCAATATCAACTTATTAGCCACTTCCGCCTTACATTAAGAATGTTAAAGGCGTTTATTTCTTCTTAGCCGCTGCAGGAAACCTTCTGAATACATGTGAAACTGCTTTGGGTAAATTTTTGTCCCTTTTATTAAAGTTTGGATTTACTTCGCCAATGCCTACTCCTTGCCAAATAAGTTTCTTCTTATCAAGATGGAAAACATCAAATATTAAGGTCCCTTCCACATAATCACGACTCGAAATAGTGGCAGTAGTATAAGCAGGCCCTCCCCAATAACCATAACCATACGACCATGTAGCGCCGTAATCCCAGCCACTTCCATATCCGGCCCATCCACCATAATGATTGGTATATGCCTGATTCATAGTTTTTTCCTGTACTAAAACAAAAGTAGAAATTATTAAATCTCCATCTTTTTCCTTATATGTATAGCCTTTTTTGTCCATAGTTGTTTTTATGGACTCAATAATCAACTTCTTATCGTATTCGTTCAAAACTTTATCGTTTTCCTTATCCCAGGGATATAAACTATAAGTTGAAAACTCACTGAAGTCTACTGTCTTGTCAAAATTGTTTGTCACTTTTACAGTGCTGCATGAAAACAGCATTAACATAATTGAAGCAAAAAGAATGTTTTTCATATATTTTATTTATTTATTGATATCGGATACTTATTGAAAGTTTTTTTAACAACTTTCGGAATATTTTTCTCTTTATTGGCTGGATTACTATCAATCTCACCTATTGCAGTTCCCTGCCAAATTAATTTCTTCTGTTTTGCGTCGAAAATATTAAAAATTATTGTGCCTTGAGTATAGTTGTATCTGGTAACAGTTGTTCGGGCAGGACCTCCCCAGCCCCATGGCGGCACAATATAATAACCAAAACCACCATAATAATCGGTATACGAATTATATGTTGTTTTGTCTTCCAGAATTACATAAATAGATACGGCCAAATCGCCACCTGTTTGCTGAAACGAATAATTTCTGTCAGTAAGTTCCGACTGTACCGCTTTCATAAGCCTGGCCTTGTCGAAATCGTTTATCAGTTTATTATTGTCGTCGCGCCATTTTAAAAAACTAAAGGTTTTGTATTTGGTAAAATCAACTTCTTTATCATAATCGGCAGTTACAGTAATATTGCTACATGAGTAAAGAAAAATAAATAGTAGTGGAAAGAGAAGTTTTTTCATAACACAATAATTTTATTCGGCAGAGTAAATATTACTCTTCAAAAATAAACCAAATTATTATGGTTTGCAATGTTTTAAAACAGGATTTATTTTATTGAAATAGTAGGTGAATATTACAACCAACATACGTTAATGTTTGAAAAACAGAGTTAGAACTTCTTCAATAAGTTGACTATAATTTCCTGTTTCAAATTAATATCCATTACTCCAACTCCATTTGAGTTTTTTTGTAAATACGGCTGGAAACGCCTATGCTTAATTCGTAAAGGCCAATCAATGGTACAACTACCAAAACCTGGCTAAACATATCGGGAGGTGTTATAACTGCGGAAACTATTAAAAGTATTACATACATATACTTTCGGTTTTTCTTCATAAACATAGGTGTAAGAAGTCCGATTTTTGTGAGAAAATAAACCAATATGGGTAATTCGAAAACTACACCAACAGCAAAAGTTACTGAAACAACAGTGCTTATGTATGAACTAAGTGATATCTGGTTAAGCACCTCTTTACTAACCTGATAGGTTCCGAGAAAGTTAACCGTTAAGGGTACAATAAGGTAATAACTGAATAAAATTCCCATTAAGAAAAGAATAGTGCTTATAAATACGCCACCCTGTGAATATTTTCTTTCGTTTTCGTGCATGGCAGGCTTAACAAACAGCCAAATTTCCCATAAAATATAGGGGAATGAAAAAATAAATCCGGCAACTATTGAAATATACATATGCGTTAAAAACTGCCCCGACATATTAATATTTATTATCTGCAGTTTCATATCATCAATACATAAAGCATTTACCGACAGTAATTCTCCCAGTTTACACAATAGTCTGTTGGTTATAAAATCACTCGTAGAAGGACCCAGAATAACATAATCGAAAACAAACTCTCTGTTCATAAAGGCAACTATTGCCAAAACAATTATTGCAATAATCGATCGTATGATATGTTTGCGGAGTTCATCAAGGTGATCCCAAAATGTCATCACCTTTTCTTCCGACTTCTCCTTTTTTTTCGATTTTATCTCTTCCATTTTAATAATATGAGCAAAAGTATGAAAAAGGCTTGAATAAACATTTAAGAATTTATGAAGCTTTAAAAATAAGAAAACCGGCATTTTCACAAGAAAAACACCGGTTTAATATTTAATGAAAAAGTATTTTATTAGGTAAACACAATTTGTGTACCCGGGCCGTCGCACATTTCATAAAGTTGTCCAACAGTAATTACTGCAGTTACCTCTTCATGTAAATCTTCTAACTTTAGTTTAAACATATCCATAGCAAGTTTACAAGCATAAATTTCACCACCACCTGCGGTAATAAGTTCTATAAATTCATCAACAGGCGGAATATCAAGAGCATCCATTTGCTTACGCATCATTGCCGAAACTCCTGCTTCCACACCGGGTAATCCTCCCAACATGGTAGGAAATGGCAAACCGCCGGGCATACGCATTCCCGGATTACCGGTAGTAGCAGTATGCAGTTTATTCATAGTTTTTTTTGTAATGGCGTCAAGGCCGAAAAAAGTAAAGAAAATTTTAGTTTCAATACCTTCCATTACAGCTCCATTACCCATTACAAGTGCAGCATAAACATCTTCCAAATTTGCTTTGGAACATATTAGTAATAACTTCTTCAAAGGCTCTTTTACTTCTTTCTCAATTACTTGATCTATTAATTCTTTTTCCATGACCTAAAGTTTTAAATTATATACAAGATGTTGGTTTAGGGACACCTGAAATTTTTGTAGCCTTCTTTAAAGGAGCACCAGGAAACATTGCATAAAACTCTTTGGCGTTAACAACTCCCGATTTACCAATTCCTCTAATGGTAAGTGTTTCACCATTGGCAACTTTATTTCTTAAAAACTCAATTAACTCAAAGTGTTTATCAGTTAATTCAACACCTTCTTCTGCTGCAATACCTTCAGCAATTTCTTTTGTCCATTGTGAAGCATCTGTCATGTAACCTTCTGCATCTACATCAACATTTACTCCTGCAATTAATTTATCCATTTTTTTATTTTTTTTGATTGTTACTATTTTAATTTCTTCCCTTAGGGGAGATTTATTTTCTAATTATTATTTGCGTTTAGCGTTGCTTCTCTGGAAATATTTTTAAGGAAGGTGATCATAAAACCGATACCCCTTTTCATCTCTTTCGAATTCATTTCACGCACAGCTTTAAATATTGAGTATTCGGGAACATTTTTCACATCAATACTCTTATAAACCACTAAGCCACTGTTAATTGCCTTAAGCATTTCGGGCTGAGTTAAACTTTTAATTGTTTCTAAAATGATAACTGCATTGTCGGCCAATAACTTAACATCCTCAACAGTAAAGTGAGTCATTACATTTTCAACAATTTTAGTAGCTTCTTTAAAGAAATCGATATAACCACGCTCTTCAAACTCATTAAACTTCTTAATTGAATCGAGGCCAACCTGATGTAATATTGGAGTTACATCTTTAATAAAATCGTTGGCACTTTCCAGCATTTCGAAAGTTTGATTAATGGTATCGATATTTCTTATCAGTTTGAAAGCAAGCATTTTCAGAGCTTCGCCATCAACTTCAATACCTGCATTATCAAGTTCTGTAACCGTTGACTTAAACATATCGGTACCAACTATCGATAAATCAGCTGTCAGATCTTCCAGCGACTGACGGGTCTCCTTCTGAGCCATTACCTCTTCCAGAACGATATCCAGTTTACGGTTTATATCATTAATCTGTTCTTGTATATTTTTATTATCCATTTTTCTAAAATTTAAGGTTTAATAATACAATACAGCTTAAAGTTTTTTACCGGCCATCTGCATTTCCGAATCTATTGGCATTTCTTTTCCTTTTAAGAGGATATGCCAGTAAATCCAACGGAACATTAATTTACCATAATGATTAGTTCGAGTAACTTTTAATAAGCCGAAGGGTCCTAATCCGGGGAAAGGGAATGAACCAGGAAGAGGCTCAGTATCATAGTTAAAGTCGATAAGAGTTCCTTTTCCATATCCTGTTTCAATATAACAGTTAGCATGACCGTCGAATTTGGCTGTTAAAGGCCTTCCTTCTATGGCACACATTAAATTTTCTTCCAATATCTCTGCTGCAAAGTGAGCAACAGAACCTGCTTTTGAGGTAGGTATGTTTGAAGCATCACCAATAACAAAAATGTTCTCATGATCTTTTTGCTGAAGTGTGAATTTATCGGTTAAAACGAAATTCATATCGTCTCCTAATCCGCTTCTTTCAATCATTTCGTCGCCCATATTAGTAGGAATACTTACAAGGCAATCGAATTTTATTTCCTTACCACCATAATCAACAATTTTCCTTTCTTCATTATTGACTTCCATAATATTGAAATCGGGGACGATATTTATATTTTTTTGTTCCAGAAGTTCCCCCAGCATTTTTGTTGCACGAGGCTTGGTAAATGCTCCGGGTAGTGGAGTTACATAAGTGATATTTACTTTGTCGCGCATTCCTCTTTCGGTAAAAAAGGCATCTGCGAAAAACGCAAATTCCAAAGGAGCAACAGGACATTTATAAGGTAGTTCGGCTATATTTATTACCAATTCGCCACCTTCCCAGGTTTTAAAATGTTTTGCCAGAGCAACAGCACCTTCTATTGTATAAAAATCAAATATTTCTTTATACCATAAGTTACCTTTTAGGCCATCAACTTCTTCGGGTGCGGTTCTTGTTCCTGTGGCAATTATCAAATAATCATATTGCAACATCACACCATCTTCAAGAAACACCTGATTATCATCAGCTTTAATCTTGTCGATTTTAGAATATATAACATTAACCCCTACAGGGAAAAAGTCGCTTTTGGGCTTTATAACATCGTTTTTGGTGTACATCCCAAATGGTATAAACAAAAACCCGGGTTGGTAATAATGTGTTTTAAATTGGTCAACAATTGTAATATCCCATTCATCTCTCGATAAATGTTTTCTCATTTTGTTAGCCATCATTGTTCCGGCTGTTCCGGCACCTAATATTAATAATTTTTTCATCACTTATGATTTATTTTACTAAATTTGACTTTTATAAGCACACAAAGATATATTTAGATAACTAGATATGTATTGTATTTGAATATGACATAATTCATAAAACAACTAAAAACCATATATTTAGAATGAAACTAAGTAAAGATATTATTAACTGTAAATCATGCGTTTACCGAAATTTGCTCTACGAAATGCTCTCCGATGAGGAATATGAGATGGTAAATGCCTCCAGAACGGAGATAATTTACGACCGTGGAGAGTTAATGATTCAAGAAGGTGGTGAAATAAATGAATTTATGTATTTACGAAAAGGGCTCGTAAAAATGTATAAAACAAATTCCCATGGTAAGGATCAGATACTAACGATTAATAAGCCCGGTGATTTTATAAACCTTTTAAGCATCTTTTCGCAAAAAACGCAACAGTATTCCGTTTCTGCCCTGGAAGAAACTCATGTGTGCAGTGTTAAACTGGATACTATATTGGAAATATTAAAATCCAATAGTGAGTTTGCTCTTCGCATTATGAACAGGATGAGTTATATTGCTGATGAGATTATTAAAAAACGTTTTGAGATAAATCAGCGGCAGGTAAAAGGCAGAGTTGCTTATATGCTCAGATTTTTAGCTGAGCAGATATATCACAAAAACGAATTCAGGATGCCTATTACTCGCAGGGAGTTGGGAGAATTAATCTCTATGACCACCGAAAACACCATTCGTACCATGTCGGAATTTAAAAAAGATGGTATTATTGAAATGGACGGTAAAAACATTCACCTTGTTGACTTCGAACGGCTTAAAAAGGTTTGTGAGATGGGATAATTTTCTTATAAGAAGAAATTTAAGGGATATGTTGAAAATTCAATATATCCCTATTTTTTTATAAAGGTTTCAAAACCATAGCCGTTCTATTTGGAAGATATAACTTAAGACGATTAAGTCCGTCTTCATTTACAGTTTCATGAACAACACTATCATCATTGCGATTTAATCCGCCAAATATTTTGTTATCGGTGTTTAATACAATTTGATATTTACCGGCATCAATCTCAAAACCATAATCGGTGAATGATTTTGTGGGGTTAAAATTAAAAGCAAAAACCAACTCGCCTCTCTTAAAAATTACTACACCATCAGGAGTATTCTGAGTAATTCCAAATGGTTTAAAATTCAAGGTGTTATTTTTCTTTATTAATGTTATCATTTCTCTATCAAACTCATTCAACTGAGAATATTTTAACTTCTCATTATCAACAAGTTGCCATTGTCGACGGGCATAGGCATAACTCCAGTTATTACCTTCACGAGGAAAATCTATCCATTCGGGATGCCCAAATTCATTACCCATAAAATTCAGATAACCATCGCCCGAAGTAGCAAGAGTAATTAATCTGATCATTTTATGAAGAGCCATTCCTCTCTCAACAACCAAATCATTATCAGTAATTTGCATGGAAGTATAAATATGACTATCCATTAACCTAAAAATAATTGTTTTATCGCCCACCATTGCCTGGTCGTGGCTTTCAGGATAACTTATTGTTCGTTCATCATCTCTTTTATTTATCAACTGATAATACAATTCACCCATATCCCAATCTTCATCCTTTTTCTCCTTTATTGTTTTTATCCAATAATCGGCTACACCCATCGACATTCTGTAGTTGAAGCCAAAACCACCATCTTCAAAGGGAGAGGCAATACCTGCCATACCGCTTACATCTTCGGCAATGGTAATAGCATTGGGATTTATTTCATGAGTTAGCATATTGGCTAAACTAAGATAGGTAAGAGCATCTTCATCAACATCCTGATTAAAATACATATCGTAATTTACAAAGTCGATACCAAGTCCATGATGTGTATAAATCATACTTGTTACACCATCGAAGCGGAAGCCATCGAAATGGAATTCTTCGAGCCAGTACTTGCAATTGGAAAGCAGAAAATTTATTACTTCATCTTTTCCATAATTAAAACATCTGGAATCCCAAACCGGGTGATTGCCTTTTTCACCTGCGTGAAAATACTGATAATCGGTTCCATCAAATTTGGCAAGCCCTTCATTTTCATTTTTAACTGCATGAGAATGAACAATGTCCAACACAACTGCAATTCCTAAACCATGGGCTTCATCAATAAGTTTTTTTAGTTCTTCAGGAGTACCAAATCGCGATGAGGGAGCAAAAAAGTTTGACACCTGATACCCAAACGACCCATAATACGGATGTTCCTGTATTGCCATTAACTGTATGGTATTATATCCCAAATATGCAATTCGCGGCAAAACATTCTTTATGAATTCGGTATACGTACCAACTTTTAATTCGCTGGTAGCCATACCAATATGGGCCTCATAAATTAGCGGATTATCAACTTGTATTTTAGATTTATTTTTCCATTGATAATTTGAAGAAGGCTCCCAAACCTGAGCCGAGAACAATTTTGTTTTGTCATCCTGCACCACTCTTCTGGCATAAGCCGGAATACGTTCCTTTGAACCACTACCCCAATTAATGAGCAGCTTATATAACATCCCGTGTTTTAATTCTTTAAGAGGTAATTCGATTTCCCAATTGCCATTATCAATTTTATTAAGTTTATATTTCTCCAGAGTTTCCCAATTGGAAAAATCACCAATTAGAAAAAGGGATGTGGCATTGGGAGCCCATTCGCGAAAAACCCAGGAATCTTTTTGACGATGAAGGCCAAAATAAAGATGAGCATTCACCGATTTCGAAAGACTTTTGGTTCCTTTCGTAATTTCAATAAACTTTGATTTTGTTTTATCAAATCTTCTGTTAATTACGGCACTAAAAGGTTCTAACCAGGGATCGTTTTTTATTAAATTTAGAGATGTCATAATCAAAAATAAGGTGGTGATAAAATT
>JBFFLX010000055.1:0-20691 GCA_041554435.1 Bacteroidales bacterium | reverse complement strand
TTCTCTGATAAGGATATGAATTATAATTACCACAAAGTAATTATTCAAAAATTAATTTTCTACTTTTATCGCATGAAAAAACTTATTACATCATTACTGATTTTAATTTCTCTATCAGTTTTTTCGCAAAAAGCGGATTCACTGGTTTTAAGAAAAATTTTCGAGAATGCAATCAACAGCAAGGACGCTTATAATAACCTGGAATACTTGTGCAATGAAACTCCTGGAAGGTTAATGGGCAGCGAATCTTCTCTAAAAGCATTAAATTATCTTAAAACTTATTATGAAAACTTAGGTGTCGACAAGGTTTATCTTCAGGAATATAAAACTGATTCGTGGACGTGTAATTCAAGTTCTGTTATTATAAAATCTCCGGAAGGAGATATTGAATTAAGTGCAGTAGCATTAGGTCCCTGTGCAACAACTTATGGAGAGGGTATCACTGCCAATGTAATTGAAGTACAGAGCATTGAAGAATTAAACAAAATGGAAACTACAGAAATAAAAGGCAAAATTGTTTTCTTCAATCGTCCGGTAAAAAATACATTTACTGACACTTTTCAAATGTACAGCGAATCGGTAGGTCAAAGAGCAAGAGGTCCAGAGGCGGCAATGAAAAAAGGTGCTGTAGCTGCTATTGTAAGATCAGTAACGAGCCTTAGCGATGATGTCCCACATTCAGGTTCCACACATTTTAATGAAGACCGAATTCCGGCTCTGGCCTTGGGAGTAAAATCGGCCGATATGCTAAGTGAAATGCTGAAAAAAGATGTTTTTTTAAATCTGAATATCAGGGTTGAAAGTGAAATACTTAAAAATATTACTACCTACAATCTAATTGCAGAAATCAAAGGAAAAGAAAAACCTGAAGAAGTGATAGTTGTTGGAGGACACATAGATTCATGGTTTAATACAGCCGGAGCGCATGACGATGGTGCAGGTATTGTTCAGACCGGTGACGTATTGAGAATTTTCAAGGAATTGCAAATTCAAAATAAACGAACAATACGTTTTGTTGCCTTTATGGATGAAGAATATACTCAAAGCGGAGGAAAGCATTATGCAGCATCCATCGACACATTAGTTGAGAAACCTTATTTTGCCTTGGAGGCTGATGCAGGAGGCTTCACCCCCATTGGATTTACACTTACTTCCGATGATAAGCAACTGGAATTGGTAAAAACATTTAAACCACTATTGGAACCTTATGGCATAAAGTTTATAAAAGCCGGTTGGGGTGGAGTTGACATATATCCTTTAAAAGATTTTAATATCCCTTTAACTGCTTTCCGTACCGATACACAGCGATATTTCGACTTACATCATTCGGCAAACGATAGTTTTGACAAGGTAAATTTCAGGGAACTTCAAATGGGAACTACTTGTATTGCTTCAATGGTATTTCTGGTTGACAAATACGGAAACTGGTAAAATAGAAAAGCCGGCTCTCAATTAAGAAAACCGGCCTTTTAATCTAGTTACTTTAGTTATTTCAGTAATCGAAGCTTTATTTAGTTTGCACCTTAGTGCTTAGTAATGTGAGTAAACCTTTTAGTAAAACGAAATCATTATTAAAATCTGGATGCTACTTCTTTCCAGTTAATTACATTGAAAAAAGCATTAATATAATCAGGACGACGATTTTGGTAATGCAAATAATATGCATGTTCCCAAACATCAAGCCCTAAGATTGGTGTTCCTTTTACCTCAGCAATATCCATTAAAGGATTATCCTGATTTGGAGTAGATGTAATTGCTAAACCATTATCTGTTTTAATTAACCAGGCCCAACCTGATCCAAAGCGTGTTGCTGCAGCATTTGCAAACTCATCTTTAAATTTTTCGAATGAACCAAATGAGTCATTAATGGCATCTTTAAGCGCTCCTTCCGGTTCTCCGCCACCATCAGGTGACATAACCTTCCAGAATAAACTGTGGTTATAGTGTCCACCACCATTATTTCTAACTGCGGTTGAAGCAGATGAAACATTCGACAAAATTTCTTCTATACTCTTGCCTTCCAATGATGTTCCATTTACAGCATCATTAAGTTTATTAACATATCCCTGATGATGCTTTGTATGGTGAATTTCCATAGTGCGGGCATCTATATTTGATTCTAATGCATCGTATGCATAATCAAGTTTTGGTAATGTAAATGACATTTTTTTGTAATTTTTAATTTTCAACAATTAATTTATGCCGCAAATATACATCTTATTTAGACTTATTATAAATAAGAATTCTAAATTATTGTTAAATAATTGCTATAAAATAATTTATGACCTTTTAATAAACCCATAAAAAAAGCCAATAATCAGTATTTCATTATAAAATCAATGTTGAACTGCAAATAAAACAATCTAACATTTTATCGTAGTTCATGCTTTTTTTATTGTTTATCAATAATTTTTTCTTGTTTATTAATAATTCATGTTTTATCTTTGTCGGAAATTATTTCTATTAACAATTAAAATTAAAGTCATGAATAAAGAAAAAGTAATAAAGGAAGTAACAATTAACAGGAATCTTAAATTGGAATGTGTTATATGTAAAAAGAAATTATTCTGGACACGTACAACCCTAATGAACACTCCGGGCATGTCGTTCTTCAATCTTGATTGGGCTAACAAAAGTGCTGTAAACTATGTGTGTGATAATTGTGGTTATGTTCACTGGTTTTTGAGTAAATAAACACAGGAAAACGAAATTTATAATTCTAAGAGGAATCTCAAACCAAAAAATTAATGTCATGAAAATTAAAAGAAAAACCTTTAGAAAAGCACTAATAATACTGGGGGTTGTAATCGCATTTATTTCAGCCACAGCCTATTTCGGATTGCAATACTTAAAGCACAAATTAGAATCCCAGATTTCTTCCTGTGATATTGAAAGCAAAAATTTCACGAGTGTGCTTGATTTTGATTATGTAAATAACTGGATAGTAGTTTATGCAAGCATAGGCGATGGCGATAAAAAATATCCATTCTTTTTTGATACAGGTGCTTCCACGGTGATTATGGATTCATTGTTAAATGATATAGGTACAGAAAATTATATACGAACTTCCTATGGCGAAAGAAAGCGAAAAAATGAAAATGCTTTTAACAATGAACTTATAGAGTTAAATAGCCTCAGTTTAGGCGATGTAAAATTTTCTAAAATTGGTGCACTTACAGCAAAGAACTCCAAATGGGGAATGCTTAACTGTATATCTCCTTACGGGATATTAGGATATAATATAATTCAAAATTCCTGCTTTCAAATAGATTATGATAAACAGCAAATTACCATCACCGACAATGTAGAAAGTTTAACCAACTATTCTGAAATACGATGGATTGACTACAAACCTTTAAATAATCAGGAAAGCCCCATTATAGAGGCAACAATTAATGATAGTATCATCATAAAACTAATGTTCGATACGGGTAATCGAGGAGGTATTGTTTTATCTTCTGAGAAATTATTCAATTTGTTTAAAAATGACATTCCCGACAGGACAGTAATTTATTTATCTAGACCATCATTATTAATAAGAGGTGAAGAGGATAAGGTTAGTGAATCTCTTCTCCTAAGTGCATCAAAAATCAAAATAGGAAATTTCGAAAACGAGAATATAAAACTAAGCATAGACAATGATTCTGAAGGTAGATATACAGGATTAATTGGCAATAAATACTTCGAAAACTTCATTATAACTCTTGACTATAAACACCGACGAATTGGTTTCATACCAAAGCATAATTATCAAACAACTAATTCCACTTTTGGTATTAGTTTAATTCCTTCGGCAGGAAAATTAAAAGTATCGAAAGTTTTAAAAGAATTTGGACCATACAACTTAGGAATTAAAGCCGGGGATTTAATATATTCAGTAAATGGTGTAAAAATTGATAATTTGCAAAATGATAAATTCTGTGAAATTTATCGAAACGAATTCCGTCTTTATAAAGAGACCGATAGTATATTAAACCTGGAAATCTTACAAAATAATTCAATACAAAGTTACTCTCTTAAGAAGGAGATTCTTTTCAAAAATTTATAAATAAAGAAAGCATATTGTGGTTTTTTCTATTTTTATGTTCAAATTATTTTCAATTGCAACTTATTTATGTACTTAAAATACTATCAATAATAACAGCATTTCAATTGCTGATGCTCGGCATAGTATTGGTTTCCAAATCAAGTTCAAAAAAAATAAATAATCGCATACTATCAGTGTTCATGTTTAGTAATGCATTAGTTATGATTCAGTATTTATTTGGTATTTATGGCTTTACAATTATACCCGACATTTCTATTTTTTATTATTTACTGGCCCCTTTGATGTTTTTATATGTGCAATCGTTATGTATAAAAAAGTTCAAAATAAAGTCGTCATATTTACTACACTTTTTGGTATTTTTTGTTTTGACCTTTTATGTCATTATAAAGCTCGTATTCTTTAATAACATCAAAGATACGCATTGGGAATTCAATGAATTTCTGATTACGCAAATTATTCTTCATGTTCAAATTGCATCATACATTATTGCCACCTTTATAAGTATTTATAAATATAGGCTGGAGATTAAAAATATATTCACTTCTGTAGAGGAAATAAATCTTTCGTGGTTGCTTGTAATTATTCTTGCATTTACCAGTATGTGGTTAGTCGATTTTGTGGCATTTCTAATTTACATTTTCTTCAACAACTATGGTGGAGTATCTATTTATTTGATATTTAGTTCAGTCACCATTAATTTGCTTTTTGCTAATTATATGGTTTACAAGGGACTTCATCAGGATAATGCCTTTGATGGAATTAAAACTCCACAAAAATATTCAGGCTCGAAAATCAATACCGAAAAAAGCAAATTACTAGTTCAGAAGTTAAAAAGTTTTATGTTGGATAAAAAACCATATTTAAATCCAAATCTTACAATTAAGGATCTTTCTGAAGAATTTCAAATACATCATAAGTTCTTATCTCAAATCATCAATTCGGAATTGGAGAAAAATTTCTTTGACTTTGTAAATTATTATCGAATTATGGAAGCAATTGAATTAATGGAAGACAAATCAAATGAAAAAATGACGATTCTTGAAATTTTATATAATGTGGGATTTAATTCAAAATCAGCCTTTAACAGTGCTTTCAAAAAAAATATTGGAAAAACACCTTCTGAGTTTAAGAAAACTACCTTATAATTGTTTTGGGCCAATCCATTAAACCTATAAAACCTGCAATATTTCATAAATAAATTGGTACTATTTCCTGAATCAGGTCGAATTTAAAAACTATTTATAAGTATTTTGCAATAAATTTCAATGAAATATAGAGAAATTCTATGGTGCATTGATTAAAACTATTAAAAATGAAAATTTCAATAACATCTTTACTACTGATATTTTTTTTTAGCGGTTTGTTACAATCGCAGATAATTCATGTCCCACAGGATTTTCAAACTATTCAAACTGCTATTGATGCAGCTGTTGAAAACGACACCGTTTTGGTGGATCAGGGAACCTATTTTGAAAACATAAATTTCAAGGGTAAAAACATTGTTGTTTGCAGCAACTACGCCTTAAGTGGCGATCAAAACGATATTAGTGCAACAATAATTAATGGAAGTATGCCTCTACATGAAGATACAGCCAGTTGTGTACTTATTTTTTCCGGTGAAGATTCAACTGCCGTTTTGCAAGGCTTTACAATTACAGGCGGAAAAGGCACAAAATGGGAAGATGAACATGGACCCGGCAACTATTATACCGAAGGCGGTGGTATTCTAATACAACAATCATCACCAACAATAAAAAACAACATAATTACTGCCAACGAAGCCATTAATGAAGAAGGCAGTATTTTAAGTGCCGGAGGAGGTGGCATACGCTGCGGAGATGGTAATCCACACATTCTGAACAATGTAATCTCATATAATCAGGGATTGTATGGAGGTGGAATAGTAATGAACTATTCAGGAGCAGTTATAAAAAACAATATAATTTTTGGAAATTCCGGCGGCAACGATTTTGGTGGTGGTGGACTTTGGTTTTTACAAAACGGAGAAGCCCCTCTGATAGTTGAAAATAATACTATAGCACTCAACCATTCCACGAAAGGCGGCGGCGGTATAAGGTTTTGGAGTTCAGATGCAATTGTGACAAACAATATTATTTGGGGAAATACCGGAACCTTTAATGCTCAAATTCAGGGAAGTGCCGATCTCACTTATTGTTGCGTTCAGGGTGGATATGATGGTGAAGGTAATATTGATTTAGATCCTGAATTTACCGAAACTTCATTCATTTTAAATGAAACTTCTCCCTGCGTAGATGCAGGAATTTCAGATCCTGATTATGATGATCCCGAAGACCCCATGAATAGCGGGTTTGCTCTCTTTCCTGCTATGGGTGAACTACATTCCGATATTGGGGCTTATGGAGGACCTGGGTGTATTGAATTGTCTCAAATAATAACTTCCATTGATGAGGAAGAACAAAATTCAATTGATGAACTATTTGTATATCCTAATCCAGCAGATAATAATATTTTTATAAATGTAAATAGTGAATATACTGAAATAGAAATATTTAACATAAACGGGAAACTGATTAAGGAAGTTGGAATTCAAAAACAAGGAAATCAACTTAGTACTGTAAGCATTGATGTTTCAAAACTTAAAACCGGCACTTACTTCATAAAGACTAAGGGAGAAAATACCATAAAATCAATCAAATTCATCAAATTATAATTTGAATGTGAAGAAGGAATATTATCAATTTAGTGTGCTAATTTACTCGAAATAGTATTGATAATAATCCGTAATTCAGTTAAAATAAAATTTTACACCTCTCAAAAAAACACTTCAATAATTCCCTATTTTTGGATATTCTTTATCTCTACAAAACAGAATTATGAAGAAGAATATATATTTTATTTTTTGTTTCCTTTTCATTTCAATTAGCACCTCCATTTCCCAGGAATACTGGGAAAATCCTCAAATCATTGCCAAAAACAAAATGGATGCACATGTAAATGTAATTCCATATACCTCTGTCGATGAAGCCCTTATTGGGGAGAGAAGCAACTCAAAATATTATAAATGTTTGAACGGCGAGTGGCGATTTAATTGGGTGGAAAATCCTGAATCAAAACCAAAAGACTTTTATTTAAATGATTATAATTCAGCAAATTGGAATACCATAGCGGTTCCGGGAAACTGGGAATTAAATGGCTATGGCATACCAATATATGTTAACCAACCCTACGAATGGACAGATGACCCTAAACCTCCACAAATTCCTCATGAATATAATCCTGTTGGAAGTTATATCACATACTTTACAATTCCTAAAGATTGGAAAAACCATGAAATAATATTGCACTTTGGAGCCGTAAAATCGGCCATGTTTTTATGGATAAACGGCAAAAAAGTTGGATATTCCCAGGGAAGTAAATTAGCTGCTGAATTCAATATTACCAAATACCTTAAAAAGGGAAATAATAAACTTGCTCTGCAGGTATATCGCTGGTCGGATGGATCATATCTGGAATGTCAGGATTTCTGGCGCATAAGCGGGATAGAACGAGATGTTTATTTGTGGGCAGTGCCAAAAATTCATATTTCAGATTTTTGGGCAAACACAAAATTAACTGATAATTACGAGAATGCATCAGTTAATACTATTGTTGATATTGTTAATTTTACTAATAAATTGACTTCAAAAACTATAGTTTCAAAACTCTATAATAATAAAGGAGAACTTATTTCAACTAACGAAATAAATGTTGATATACCGGCTCGAACAAAAATTGATGAATCCATAAACAATATAGTGACTAAACCTGAATTATGGTCGGCAGAAAAACCCTATTTATATACTTTGGTTTTGGAATTAAAAAAAGGCAAAAAAACCATACATCGGGTTTCTCATAAAATTGGCTTTAGAGATATAGTTGTAGAAAATGGCCAGTTATTAGTAAATGGTAAAGCTGTTCTTTTTAAGGGTGTGAATCGTCATGAACATGATGAACTTACTGGCCATGTTGTTTCAAGAGAATCGATGGAGAAGGATATAAAACTAATGAAGCAATTCAATATAAATGCGGTAAGAACATCACATTACCCCAACGATCCTTATTGGTATGAACTGTGTGATAAATATGGCTTATATGTAGTGGATGAAGCAAATATTGAATCGCATGGAATGGGTTATCATCCTGACCGCACCTTGGGCAATAATCCCGATTGGGAAATTGCCCACCTCGATCGCATAGAAAGAATGGTAGAAAGGGATAAAAATCATCCTTCAATAATCATGTGGTCAATGGGAAATGAAGCCGGAGACGGGGTGAACTTCGACAAAGCCTCCCATTGGTTACATAAAAGAGATCCTTCACGTCCTGTTCATTATGAACGAGCATTAAAAAGACCCACTGTGGATGTGTTTTCACCCATGTATGCAGGCATCAATTATATTGAGAACTATGCCAAATCAAAACCATACAGACCATTAATTCTTTGTGAATATGCCCATTCCATGGGAAATAGTACTGGCAACCTTCAGGATTATTGGGATGTAATTGAGAAATATCCTGAATTGCAAGGAGGTTTTATCTGGGATTGGGTTGATCAGGGTTTGCTAATGCATGACGAAAATGGCAGAAAGTATTGGGCTTATGGAGGAGATTTCGGTCCTGATACTACTCCAAGTGATGGTAATTTCTGTATTAACGGTATTGTAAATCCCGACAGGACTTTACATCCGGCAATGTATGAGGTTAAAAAAGTTTATCAAAACATTGGAATCAAAGCAGTTAATACTAAAGATTTGAAATTTCAACTTATAAATAAGTTTTTCTTTACCAAGCTCAACAATTATGAACTGCGCTGGGAAATTTTTGGAAATGGCAAAACCATTTTGGATGGTAGTATAGGAAGACTAGATTTAAAGCCACAGGATAGCATTGAATTCAAATTAAATACTACTGATTTCAATCCTATGCCAGGGGTGGAATATTTTGTAAACTTCGGGCTATATACGGTTAATGATGAATTGCTGCTGGGAAAGAATTTTGAAATAGCAAAAGAGCAGATAGCCCTGGGGAAAAAACCATTTATTTATACTGGCAAAGTTGACAGGCCAGCAGATTTAACCTTAACAAAAGATGATAATAAACTGGTAGTTGAATCCGAACAACTCAAAATTACTTTCGACACAATAAGTGGATTTCTGGAATCATATATTTTAAATGGAAAAGAATATTTTGCTGAAAGTTTAAGACCCGACTTCTGGAGATCGCCTACCGATAATGATTTTGGAAATGGCATGGACAAGAGGCAGGCAATATGGAGAACAGAAGGCAAATATGCCGAATTAATTTCTTTCTCTTATGAATCAAAAGAGGCTTATAAAACAAAAGTAGTTTCCAAACTTTTACTTCCCCTAAGCCGATCAAATTTAGACATAGAATATACAATTTGGGGTAATGGTAAACTTGATGTAAAAATGAATTTTAAACCGGGCATAAAAGGCCTTGAGAATTTCCCACGATTTGGGATGAATTTGGTTTTAGATAATTCTCATAAACTTGAATATTACGGCAGAGGTCCTCATGAAAATTATTCCGACAGAAATACTTCAGCCTTTGTTGGCCATTATAGTGGTGATGTAAAAGATCAGTATTTCTCTTATGTAAGGCCACAGGAAAATGCTTACAAAACCGATTGCAGATGGTTGATTCTGGGTGATGGAAATCAGGGAATATTTTTTACTTCCTATAACACTTTTAGTTTTTCAGCAAGCGATATTCCTGATTATCAACTCGATCAGATCACCAAAAGAAATTACAAACATCAAAATGATGTAAATCCTGTAGAACATACTTTTTTACATCTGGATATGGCACAAATGGGAGTTGGGGGCGACAATAGCTGGGGTGCCCGGCCTCATGAGCAATATACAATTCCGGTAAAAGAATATGAATTCAGTTTTAGTATTTTACCATGGAATAAGGAGATTGATCCTTTTAATTTATGGATGAAATAAAAAATAGCAAAGTTCAGGCTTATTAAGCCGAAACTTTGCTATAATTCTATTAGTTAAATTTTTCTTTATAATAGCGTTAGTTTTGAAAGAAAACGCTTATTTGCCGAAGTAAACTCAACAATTACAATACCTCTTGGTAAATCCTGAACAGATACAGTTTTATTTTCCAATGATGAAATTTCATCCCTTCTTAATAATTTTCCTGAAATATCGTAGAAGGTTAATGTGCCTGATTCCTCAAAATCTCCTTTAAAGGAAATTGTTGTAGTTGCCGGATTTGGAAATACTGTAAGCCTTTCGGTTCCGGGAATAGAAGATAAACCTACAAAAAAGTCTGTTGAATCCACAACCACAAACTGATGCATCATACTTGTATCTTCATGAGTAAGTATATGACAATGATACATATAACCAGCATGCGCCACAGCCGGACTTGGAAAACTGTCGAAGCGTGCTTCAAAAGTTAATATTGCACCCGGACGTATTAATTGTACATCTTTATATCCGATGAGTTCATCAGGTAAATCAGGATAAGTATAAGTAGCAACAGTATCTATCATGCCAACTTTTCCTGTATATTCCACCACCTGAAACTGAACTTTGTGAATATGGAAAGGATGCGATTTATTAGTAAGATTATTAATTACCCATTGCTCTTTGGTATTAACTAATACAGTATCATTTATTACAGCCATATCCATGGGTGTGCCATCGATAGTCCAAACATTTCCACTTCCTCCTGAACCCATGAGGTCTTTTTCGCGTGTTTTGAAAACCGGTCCGGCCGACAATTCATAATCCACAAGGCTTGATGGAATAGTAGTTACCGGATCTGTGGAAACCATACTAAAATCAACAATAAAAGCCATTAAAGCACTACCTTTAGTAGCCCCATAATTTGCATCTGCAGGAACGCTTAAATTTGACATATAAACAGTGTCGCCATCAGTAAATTGTGAGAAATCCACAAGGAACTCTCTTCTGTCGCCAACCGACATTAAAGTAGAATCGGCAGGACGGGGAACATCAATATAACCTCCACCTGTTGCTACCATCCACATAGTAGAGAAACTAGTTGGAGAGTTTAATTGTGTTGATAGTCCTATATGAAACATTTTTCGTGGGCTACCATTTAATATTCTTAGTCGCACTACTTCTGCAGGAACTTTCAAATAACCGCCAACAACTCCATTAACAAGAGTATATGGACCATTTCCTGGTTTTTCGCCGGCTTTAATTGCGACGGCCGTTGGTGGAGTAGTTGTTGAATCCAGCACAAAACCCTTTTCCTGTATAACAATGGGAAAGTCATTCTCGCCATAGTTCTTTGGTAAAGTTTGATAAAGTGGATCATTAGCAGGATCCTCAACGATTATCATTCCTGCCAGGCCTCTAATCACCTGATCGGTAGTTAAATCCATTAAATGTGTATGATACCAGCAAGTTTGAACCGGATCGATAACATTAAAAAATGGAGCCCAGTTTGAGCCATTGTAAATCACCTGATGCGGACCTCCATCCATAATACCGGGTATATTTAATCCGTGCCAGTGAACAGTTGTATTTGCACCATCGGGAAGAGAATTTGAAATATCAAACTCCAACTCCTGACCCTTAGTAAAAATTAAAGTTGGCCCTAAATACGACATCTTTTCATCCTCAGCCTGTCCCAATTTGTTATAACAATATGTTGCAAGGGGTACATTTAAATTGAAATCTGTTACAAATCCGTTAGGATCAAAATTATGCTGTCCTTCAGCAATATCAATCTCGAAAAAATCTCCCGGCATTACATAAGGAATGGGGATTTCATTTTTAAAGATTTGAGCATTAAGAATTGGTGATATTGATAGCAGTATAATCAACTGCACAAGAAACATGTGAGTAAAGTTAGTCTTCATAAAGATAAGTTTAATTAGTAAATAATTTTGAATAAAATGTATGCTTAATTTGCTTGTTAATAAATAACATAAATGGTAAATCTATAGAAACTATCTGTGAATCAATAATTATTAACAAGAGTTTAACAAAACAAATTATTGAGTTGAGTTCGACAACTAGTTTTAATAAACTGAAAATCCACGTTTATCTAAATATTATTACGTTTAATAATTGGTAATCAAATTGTAATTTATTTTTATAATATTTGGGCTTAGGAAATTAAATTAAACCACATTAGTTAAATCGCTATTTATGATTAATGTTGACAGTAAACGTATCAAAAGTACGGCTAAACAAAAACTTACAAATACACATCATAAGTTTGAGTGTCCAAAATGCGGTTATATTGCGTTTCATGCAATTGATTGCCCTATTTGTAATGTTAAGTTAGAACTTAAAATGCGGTAAAAATTATTTTATTTTACTAAGGTAAATTTCTTAAGCCTAAAATTAATCGAGTATCATTGATATGATTATTTCCACCCGCGTTCCTGATGCGGCACCTTCATCATCGTACAAATCAATAATTTTAATATCGTAAGTGCCAGTGTTATTCCTATTCAGGATATCAAGCCTTTCTTTAGTAATTTTTAATCCTTTCGAATCGTTTTTAAGTTTGCGGTTATTATTTATTTTGGATGCCTTTTCGCGTCCTATACCATTATCTTCTATAATAATTTTTATTGATTCTTTATTAAAACGAAATATTTCAATTCGTATAGTTCCCTTTTTATTTAAAGGATGAATTCCGTGTTTTATTGAATTCTCAATTATTGGTTGTAATATCATTGGTGGCATCATAACTGAATCAGCATCTATTTCTTCATCCAAAACAACCTCATAATTGAACATATCATCGAAACGCATTTTTTCAAGATCTATATAATGTTGTAAGTAACTTAATACATCATTTAACCTAACAAATTTCTTGTCAGCAAATTCCAATGTCTTTCTTACAACTTTAGAGAAAGAACTTAAATAGCCTAACGCTTTATCTACATTATTATCAAGTATATAGTTCTGAATTGAATTAATAGAATTGAATAAAAAATGAGGGTTCATTTGTGCTTGTAATGCCTTAATTTCAAGTTCAGAAATCTGCTGCATAATCTTACGTTTTTCCTCCTCTTTTTTACTAAGCATATTAATTCTTTGCTTATAAGCGATGAATAAAAAGGCAATTAAAGCCATAAAAACAATAATATGAAACCAAATTTGCTTGTACCAGGGAGTTAGGATTTCAAATTGAAATTCAGCCACATTTGAAGTTAATCCTGAAGCCTGATTTTCACTTTTTACTATAAATTTATAGTCCCCATAATTAAGATAAGGATATACAACATGCTTTTTATCGGTTGGACCAACCCAATCTTTATCTATTCCATCTAATTTATAATAATAAAAATCGCCTTTTTGGTTACTGAAATTGTATGTCTGATAATAAATACTAATGTGATTTTGAGAAGGTTGTAACCTAAGTCTGTTTAATGGAAGTTTTGACCATTTGTCAATATCAGCAAATTTACTCCAGTCAACTTCCTTATTGAATATTTCTACTTTTTTTATTACTGTGGTGAGAGGTTCAATTTTGCACTTTATAAATAGTTTTGTGTTGATTTTCATAAGTCCTTTATTTGTTGCCAGCCATAAATTCCCATTATTATCCACATCGGAACCATTTACTATTTCTGCTTCATATCCTTCTTTTTTTGAGAAAAACCTATGCTTTATTTCATTGTTCTTTATATCACTCAGTTTAAAAACCCTGAGCCCATCTGAAAATCCGGCAAAAAGCATATCCTCTGCCACATTCATCCATATAACAGAGTTGCTATTTCCATTAAGTTTAATTTCAAATATTTTCTTTCTTGTAGAAGGAGCAAACACCTCAATTCTTCCATCACTACCGCCCAAATAAGCATAACCATCTGCATCGAAACAAATATCATTAATATTCTTATTTACCGTAGAATCCTCTTCAGTTAGAGTAATAAATTCACCACTCTTATAGAGGAAAACACCTGAAATTCTGCTGGAAACCCAAACTTCATCATTATAAGTTCGCATAAATTTTGAAAATATGGGATTTAGTTCATCTATATATGTTTGGCTCTTATTTGACGTATTATGATCATAAAACTTTTTTAGAACTCTTGACCATCCATCACACTGGAAAAGGGTATCTTTACTAGTAAAAGCAATATCCATATAAATATACTGAGAAATAAATTTAGCATTTTTAATTCTATTGTCTCGAAACTTAAAACTTCCTAATATGCTACTTGTTAACCAAGTATTATTCTGAGCATCTGTTTCAATATCAGTAATATGAGTTCTCTGATTTAAATATTCCTTTTTTAATTTTTTTAGTCTTGTAAACAGACTAATCTCAGAAGATTCAGTTTTCTCAGCCTGAATCCTAAGATTATATAAAAAATCCAAATCTTTTTTAACATAGGATTTCCTGTCCCACTTATAAAATGAACTGTCGGAAAAAAACCAGATATTATTATCATTATCAACCTTAAGTCCGTTTAAATAAAGATTTTCATTACCAAAATATTCCGGAGAATAATACTCAAAATATTGAGGAGGAATTAGATATAAGCCTTTATCGAGTGTGCCATAATAGATATTGTTTTGTTTTTGGTCAGTCACCAACGACCACCCTAAAATAGAGTTAATATTATAGGCCTCATTTAATCTTTTGAGGCTATCATTTTTAATAACAAACAAACCACCGGGAGGAGAAATTCCACCACCATTCCAGGAGGCCATCCAGGTATTTTGTAAACAATCTTTAGTAATTCCAAACACCTGCCCTATTCCTTTAGTTTCGGATATTTTTGTTCCATCAGATTGTATAATCCCTTCACGTCCCCAACCAAAAAAATAATCATCATTATTTGCCTGATAGGCAGAACTTATCCCATAATTATTAATGAGGTCATTTTCAACTCTGTTAATAAAAGGATCTTTATTTTCAAACTTAATACGATAGTGAACTTTAGAAAAATCGTAAAAGTAAATTGAACTATCTTTTTCAAGTATCCCTGTTATAATAACATTCTTTAAAAGTGAATTGTTTTCAGCAGTGAAGTTATAGAATGTGGTATCTTTAAGTATAGATATCGAATTATTGGTACCAATTGCAATACAGTCGTATTCAGAGCAATATTTTACCACTCTGACCGAATTATCAACCAGGCCATCGTTATTGGTATAGCTAGTAAACTTTTCTCCATCAAATTTCGAAAGGCCACCTCCAAAACATGCAAACCATAAATTACCGAATTTATCCTCATCAATATACCAAACCTTATTTCCGGCAAGACCATTAAGAGTATTATAAATAGAATAGTTTTCTCCATCCCAGCAACTAAGTCCTGAATCGGTGCCTATCCAAATACAACCTCTGCTATCCTGGTAAATTGAACGAATTGCATTTCCCGGCAAGCCATCTGCAGTAGTTATATTCTCGCTAAAATATGATTGAGAATATACCACAAACTGAAAAGTGATTAAAAGTATGTTTAGCAAAAATCTCAAAATGAGTTATTTATCATAGTTAAAACTTCTTTTGGTGAGAGCCTTTACAAAGTCATCAATCCTACGGCTGGCAACGTCAAGTTGTGAACCATTATCCAGTATAACTCTATGACCATCGTTACGTAAATATCTATCTACATAGTTTAAGTTTAACAAATAGGTTTTATGAATTCTAAAGAAAATATCCTCTGGAAGAAGGTCTTCCACATAACCCAAAGTTTTAGAAACCAAAATATATTTATCATTAACCAAATGTATTTTTGTATAATTCCTATCTGCCTCACAATAGATAATATTATTAATCCTCTCCATTTGATAGCCCGTCAAGGTGGGTAATGCCACTTTACTTTTTATGGAAATACCCATATTCATATTTGATATCAATACCTCTAATCGTTCTTGCTTAGACTTTACAAAATCGTGTTTTTCATACCTTTTAATGGTATCATTTAAATCAATAAAATTTATTGGCTTAAGCAAATAATCTAATGCTGAATACTTTATGGCATCGAGAGCATATTGATTATAGGCTGTAGTAAATATTACTTCAAAATTTAATTTATCAAAATAGTCGAATAATTTAAACCCATTTTCATTTGGCATCTGAATATCCAAAAAAACAATATCAGGATTATGTTTATTTATGGCTGTTACTCCATCTTTTACAGATTCACACAGTTCTACCACCTCTAACTTATCAGCAAAATACCTCTGAATTATTTTCTTAAATGATTCGCGGGCCTTGCGTTCATCATCTATAATTACGCATCTTATCATAATTCAATGCACTTTTCAACGTGGTTTGTCAAAATTATCACTACGTATAAAAATACAAAACCATCTAACTAGTCATCTTGACAATGATTAATCGTTAAATATTTTATGTAAGCGGTGAATATAAAAAATTATTCGCAATAATCCTTAAAATGAGACTGGTATAATTTATCTTGCCCCAACAATAGAAACAGAAGATATGGTATCCCCCATTCCAACTAAAGTTATTGGTTTTTCAATAATGATAGTAGGGACGGCAATAATTTCCATATTACTGGTTTCGCAAATGCCGGTTTCTTTTAGTTCATTTATACCAAATTCTGAACTTATAAAATCTGATAAATTACCAAGTTCCTCTAAACCAATTTCTGAAACTTTTTCGTCTTTTGCCCAGAGTAGTTTATCGTATTCATTTATTGATCCCGTTCCTGCTTTGGTTGCTGCTATTACTGCTGCCAACTGCATCCCATTTCGGTTTTGTACAGGGTTTATTTTGAAGCCTTTTTTCTGAAGAGTTACATACAATCCAAACATATGAAGTTGAAGACGAGGACAGTTAGTGTAATCAAATACTTTCAGCATCCCTTTGAACAGATTTATACTATTAGTTTTATTGTTACAGGCTTCGGCTAATTCATTCTCACCCGTAACTTCCAATATATCAATAAGTTCTCTTTCATTAAAACCTATGCTATCAGAAATTGGTGCCAGAGTATCGAGCAAATATTTGCGGATTACTTTATCCTGGGTAGATGCTATTTCGAAATGAAGAACGGAATCAGGATTATTATTTTTCCATTGCTGAACAATCTTTATGGAAGAGTCTATCCTGTCAGTTCCCCTATTCCCATCAGCAAACTTTTCAGTCAGCATCTGATAACCGGATAAGATAATATATTCATTATTTATCTCAGGCTTCAACATTGCTTTTACAAATTCATCATCTATACATAATTGGAAATTTAAAGGGTCGTAGGTTGCAATAAATCTATTTGATTTGGGACATATAAAAACTTCTCCGTTTATTTTCATTTTATCCCCTTTGTCAAACTCTATTATCCAATGAATAAGTGGGATGTCACCGGTTCTTGAAATATCTCTGGCTTTTTTTAGTGTACCATCTTTTCCAACGGATTGAAGGTTATCCAGATCAAGGAACAAACTTGCTTGTTCCTCCGGGATAGATGCTCCATGCACATAAACATGATTTACATTACATACAGCCATTACATTGGCTACAATTCCTCCCTGACCTCCCATTTGCATATGATCGTAGCCCAGATGCTCATTTAACCAATCAAAAGTTTTTTTGTCCTGAATTAGCCATTCTTCAGCTATTCCTCCCTTGAAGCAATTAATAAAACCACGGAAAACGTCTTCTATATTTGAAATATTCCTTTCTCCTACTTCAAGTAATTCTTCTTCCTTAAAATTAAATTTTGCAATAAGTTCTTCAATTCTTGAACCAGAAACTTTTACTACGGCATCAATATTAGCATTAAAAGCACTTATTAAACCATTTACTTCCGACATTTTCTCAAGCTGAGCTGAAGCCGTTTTGTAATTTTTAAACCACTTATTTTTCAAGTCTGTTAACGACATAATATTTACATTTAGGAATTAAACTGCTAAGGAATATGATTACAAAAATATGATAAATGTAGAATAAACACTTATCAATCTCAATTAATAAAATGAACAACCCTTGCTAAAGATTAAACCTCTGTATTTTTTCAATAATTCTGCAACAATTTCAAATACTGTAAAATAATTCCAATTCTAGTTTAGGTTATTATATATTTGTATTCTATTTTTTCAAGCAACTTTAAGGCTTAAAGATTGTCTACAAAATATATCAAAATCTGATCATTATGAAAAAATCTTCCAATTGGTTAACTTATTTACTAATTCTGGTAATTGGCGCATTTGCCGCTGCATTTTTATTATCTGATATTACTTTATCCGAATCCACTTCGAGAAATATAATTTCTGTAAACCAGGAAGAAGGTCCTGATAACAGGCCATCAGATTGGGCGTGGGAAAGACGCACATTCCCTTATTATAAAGCCGACGCAGCATATTTTAGAGAAGAAATGAAGTATGCTACTCAAATGAAAAAGAATAGCATAAGCAGAGGTCTTGAACAATTGGAGTTTGCTGGCCCAACAAATATTGGAGGCAGGGTTACCGACATAGAGTTTAACCCACAAAACCCCAGTATTGTTTATGCTGGAGCAGCAACAGGTGGTGTATTTAAATCCACTGATATGGGCTATACCTGGTTTCCTGTTTTTGATGATCAGGCAATACTTACTATTGGTGATATTGGTATCGACCCCAATAATCCTGATGTAATTTATGTTGGTACCGGTGAAGCCAACGGAGGACATAATAACTTCCCTGGTGGAGGTGTTTATAAGTCGACGGATGCAGGAAATTCATGGGAATTGGTTGGTTTGGAAAACACTGTATCCATAGGAAGAGTAGTAGTTGATCCATCAAACAGTAACAGAGTATTTGTGGCTGCTCAGGGTTCGTATTTTACTACCAACCCTGAAAGGGGTGTTTATCGAAGTGAAGATGGAGGAAATACATGGACTAATGTTCTTTATATTTCCGACTCCACAGGAGCCATCGATCTGATAATGGATCCTGTTAATCCTCAAAATATTATGGTAGCCATGTGGGAAAGAGTAAGGCGTCCTGGTGGCAGTCACCTTTATGGAGCAACAAGTGGACTTTACAGAAGTTTTGATGGAGGAAACAATTGGGAGTATATTCAACCATCAGGTGTTTTACCTGATGCACAGCAGGAAAATGTTGGAAGAATAGGCATAGCATTATGTAAAACACAGCCAAATACTGTCTATGCAATGTATACCAATGGTTCATATTATTCCGGTTTTTTTAGAAGTGACGATTTTGGAGATACCTGGTCGAATGCCGATCCCGATATGGAAATATCCTATGGAACAAGCAGTTTCAGTTGGTACTTCGGACAGGTAAGAGTTCATCCTGACAATCCTGATATCGTATTTGCAATGGATGTGGCTTATATGCGTTCTGTTGATGGTGGCAACTCATGGCCAATTATTTATGGTTATGATGGTGGACCCTGGGACTTTCATGTTGATCAGCATGCTCTCGCTTTCAACCCAAACAATCCTGACTACATAATTAGTGGTAATGATGGAGGCATGAACATTTCAACTGATGGTGGTGTAGGTTTTACCAAAGTTGCTGAACTACCTATAAATCAGTTTTATGAAATAGGTTTAGACAGAAATAATCCGCAAAAATTATACGGAGGCACCCAGGATAATGGAACTCTTAGAACAAATGATGGAGGCACAAACAACTGGGATAGAATTTATGGTGGTGATGGGTTTTATGTTATAGTGGATTATACTAATCCGGATATCATATTTGCAGAATCACAAAATGGTAATTTGGGAAAATCCTACGATGGTGGAAATAGTTTTTATTGGGCTACTAATGGCATAAGTGAAAATGAACCAAAAAACTGGTCAACTCCTGTGGTTATGGACCCAAAAGATCACCAAACAATGTATTATGGAACCAATCATTTGTATCGTTCAACCAATGGTGCTGACTATTGGAATTCCATCAGTCCCGACTTAACAAATGGTTATACGGGAAACAGACCGGGAACAATATCTACCATTGATGTTTCTCCCGTTAATACCGATATAATCTGGGTTGGCACCTCCGACTCCAGAGTATGGGTAAGTATTGATAATGGCAGCAACTGGGAGGATGTTTCAGATGATTTGCCCAACAGATGGGTAAGCCGTGTTGTGGCCGACCCCAATGAAGAAAATGTTGCATATGTAACCTTTACAGGTTTGAAATGGGCAGATCCTGAGCCTCATGTTTTCAGAACTGATGATAATGGAGAATCATGGACCGACATTAGTTCCAACTTGCCCGATGCTCCAATTAATGCCTTTGCTGTTGATTATATCGACAATAACTACTTATTTGTTGGAAGTGATCTTGGGGCTTATTACAGCAGTAATATGGGCGAAAGTTGGGAGTATCTTGATACTGATTTGCCAATTGTAGTTGTATATGATTTAAAGATTCACAAAGTTGATCACTATCTGGCAATAGGTACTCATGCACGATCAATATATAAATTAGGCCTTGATGAATTGGTGGGAGTTAAAGAAAATGATGTTCTTGTAAAGAATTCAATAAATGATTTTAAAAACCAGCCAAATCCTTTCGTAAACGAAACAGAAATCACCTTTAATTTAAGGGAATCAAGCAATGTTAATGTTGAAATTTTTGATATTCAAGGTAAAAGAGTTGCTAATCTTTTAAATAAAGAATTGAATGCCGGAAATCATAGTATTATATGGAATG
>JBFFLX010000054.1:0-21053 GCA_041554435.1 Bacteroidales bacterium | reverse complement strand
CACCCACACATTAAAAAAAACGGGGGGTAATTACATCGCCTGATAAACTCAGGGAATTCCACGAATCATCTACAATATCGTAGCAATCAAATGAGTTGCTTAACCTTTTATTCCCAAATCCACCAAAAATGTAGAATTTATGATTCTCAGCATTTAAATAAGAATTGTGGTGATGTCGTTGCTTATCAAGCGTTAGAAAACTTTTTGACTTCCAGACCAGGCTATTCATATCCATCGAAGCAATAGATGGATAACCTTCCAATACATCGTTTACTTCATATACAAATAATTGTTCGTTTGCAATAAAACTCATACCAAGACGCACAGGAACAGGGAGTTTATTTGCATAAGACTTTTTTTCTATTGTATTCTGCTCCATGTCAAAAAATGCAATAGAATCTTTCCCTGCAATCAGGATTTGAGGATGGCTGAAATTTACGGCAACCATTTCTTTAGCTGTGTAGGTAAGCCGGTGTTTCCAATGGAAGGATTCGTTGATTAGCCAAACGGGATTTTCCACAAAACCTACTGGATTGCCTTTTATATCATTTACGACATTTCCAGCATTTTCCTTAAAAGTAAAATGAAATTTCTGCCTATCGCCTTTTATTATTAAATTACGAATAGCGAATGAAGGTACATCTATAATGTTTCCATGCTTCCCAAAAAATACCTGTGTAAGCAAGGATTCACTTATCTTTTTTCCTTCACTATAATAAAGCTTGTTATTTATATTAAAACGAATACTATCATTCTGTAAATTAAAATGAATTTTAATATTTACCCATTTTCCTTTCCCTAATTGTGAAATATCTATTGGGATGGTTAACAGATTTTTCTCTCCTTCCAGGTTTAATTTTAAATGAGAAATATCTTCATTCCAATTTACGTATGATAATGAATATATTGCATTTGAAGCATCTTCTCCAATAATGCTAATGAATCCGAAGGAATTTGGATCAAGGATTGCTAGTTTAAAAGAGATCGACAACTCGTTATGTATTTTAGGAATATCATTTACAAAAACAGTATAGGATGTTCTGTTTGCGATGCTGCTTTTACTCGTTGATTGAAATTCTAATCCCCCTTGAGGCTTTACTTGAAGAGAAACTAATGATAGTAAGATATACGTCAGAAAAAAAATAAACTTCATTTGATGGTCCACTCTATTTAGAATGCATAAAGATATATAAAGTTTCCACCTTTGTTCTAAGGGATAAGTTATATTTTGGATAAAGCACTGAGTCTATTTGAAATTATGAGTTATTGTATTGATATTCAGCTGTGTATTTTTGGGTTATCATATTTTTGCAAAAATTAACCGCATGTTAACCCTAAATTATTGATAGAATTAATCGGGTAAGCATACATTTGGCATCAAACAATAATTACGACCTGGCTTAATCTGCAGGTCATAATTTAATTTTAAATAAACCAATACAAATTCATGAAAAAAAACATTTTAAAAAGTTCTTTTCGAAGAATGCAATTAAAGTATTTTGCTGTTTTCAAGGCAATTTGTATAATCAATATTGTTTTGATTATACATCTAGGTTCAGCAGGATTTAATTCAATAAATGCTGCAACAGAGCTTGTTCAGCCCCAACAAACACAAATAAGAGGGAAAGTAGTTGACGAATCGAGAGGGCCGCTCCCTGGAGCAACTGTTGTTATCGCCGGGTCAACCGGAGGTTCTATTACTGATAGGGATGGTAAATTCTCGATTAATGTTAATCCAGGTGATAAAATTGTAGTCTCATTTATTGGCATGGAAACCCAGGTGATTGATTATACCGGGCAAACAGAGTTGGAGATTATTTTAAAGGGAACAGTTGATGAACTAGACGAAGTTACAGTTGTGGCATTCGGAAGACAAAAGAAGGAAAGTGTAATTGCTTCAATTTCAACCGTGAGACCTTCAGACTTAAAAATTCCGGCCAGTAACCTAACAACAGCATTAGCAGGTCGAATGCCAGGTATCATTTCTTATCAACGAAGTGGAGAACCAGGTAAAGACAATGCTGAGTTTTTTGTACGTGGTGTAACTACTTTTGGGTATAAGAAATCACCATTGATATTGATTGATGGAATTGAATTATCAACAACCGATCTTGCTCGTTTACAACCTGATGATATTTCCAGTTTTTCGATTATGAAAGATGCTACCGCTACTGCCCTATATGGTGCACGAGGTGCAAATGGAGTAATATTGGTTACTACAAAAGAAGGAAAAGAAGGTCCGGCAAAGCTAAATATCAGGTATGAAAGATCCATGTCTTCGCCAACCCGAATGGTAGATATTGCTGATCCGGTAACTTATATGAAAATGCACAATGAAGCAATTATAACAAGAGATCCACTTGGAGGGAGAGCTTATTCATTGGACAAAATAAAAATGACAGAACAGGCCAACAGAAATGAATTTGTCTATCCTGCTGTTGATTGGTTCGATGAAATGTTTGATCAACAGGCAATGAATAATAGGCTTAACTTTAATCTAAGTGGTGGAGGAAAAGTAGCACGATACTATTTAGCCAGTACAATAAATTCGGATAATGGTATTTTGAAAGTTGACAAAAGAAATGATTTCAACAATAATGTAAAATTTAATCGTTTATCATTACGTTCAAATGTAAATATCAACGTAACTAAAAGTACCGAAGTTATCGTTCGGTTCAACGCTAATTTTGACGATTATAACGGGCCTATTGACGGGGGTGAAACCTTGTTTAGAAAAGCTTTGCAAACAAATCCGGTTTTATATCCTAAATATTTCGAACCTGATACAGAGTACGAATATACACAACACATACTTTTTGGTAACGCAGGTCAATATGGAGATTATCTAAATCCTTATGCCGACATGGTAAAAGGATATAAGGATGAGAGCAGAAGTAATATCCTTGCAGTTGTCGAACTTAAACAAGATTTAAGTTTTATTACCGAAGGACTATCTGCACGTGTTTTAGGAAACACCACCAGAGAATCATTTTTCAATGTAAGTAGATCGTATTCGCCATTTTATTATTCTGTAGCCAACTACGATCCTCAAATTGATGAGTATTCGTTGTTTGAACTTAATCCGGATGAGGGTACAGAGTATTTGGAATACTACGAGGGGGACAAAACAATAACAACATCATTTTATTTTGAAGGTGCCACAAACTATAATCGAACATTTAAAGATAAGCACACGGTTACCGGAATGTTTGTTGGAATAATGCGCGAGCTAAAATTAGCTAATGCTGGTAACTTGCAAAGATCTTTACCATACCGAAACATTGGGCTGTCGGGGCGTTTTACCTATGCATACGATAGTCGTTATTTTGCAGAATTAAACTTTGGATATAATGGTTCAGAACGATTTGCAGAGAAAGAACGATTTGGGTTTTTCCCCTCAATGGGTTTTGGCTGGATCTTGTCAAACGAAAATTTCTGGAATCCTTTAAGTAATGTTGTCAATAAATTTAAACTAAAAGCAACACATGGTTTAGTTGGGAATGATGCTATTGGAAGCCAGGATGACCGCTTCTTTTATATATCGCAAGTGAATATGAACGATGGTGGAAGGGGTACTACTTATGGGCAAAACTATAATGAATTTATTCCCGGAATAAGTATTTCTAGATATGGTAACGATCGTATTTCATGGGAGAAAGCCCAAATGACTGACCTTGGGATTGAAATTGGATTATTTGATAAGATTGATATTCAAGCCGACTATTTTTATGAGTACCGTTCTAATATCTTAATGGACAGATCACAAGTGCCTTCTTCGATGGGTTTACAAGTGCCTTTACGAGCAAATATTGGAGAAGCTTCTTCAAAGGGATTTGAAGCCTCGATTGATTTTCAACACAATTTCACCAATGATTTTTGGGTGATGGCTCGTGGTAATATAACCTATGCTACCAGTAAGTTTGAAGTTTACGAAGAACTCGATTATGTTGGAGCTGGTTTACCGTGGCGATCGAGAGTTGGGCTATCTTTAAGTCAACCTTATGGATATATTGCTGAAAGACTTTTTGTTGATGAGGGTGATATTGCAAATTCACCATTGCAAACATTTGGAGAATATATGGCGGGCGATATAAAATACAAAGACATTAACGAAGATGGGCGAATAGATCAAAACGACATGGTTCCAATCGGTTATCCAACCGATCCTGAAATAATTTACGGATTTGGAGCTTCTACCGGTTATAAAGGAATCGACTTTTCCTTTTTCTTTCAGGGATCTGCACGTTCTTCCTTTTTTATCGATACTTATAATACATCACCATTTATAAATGTTAACGGCGGTGGCGATATTGGAAATAATGCTTTGTTAAATGTATGGGCAGATGACCACTGGTCGGAAGATGACCGAAATATATATGCTGCCTGGCCAAGATTATCTGACCAGGTTATTCAAAACAACCAACAAAGAAGTACCTGGTTTTTGAAAAATGGTGCTTTTCTTAGACTAAAATCAGTCGAACTTGGATATACGGTTCCTCAGAATCAATTTATTAGCAAGGTTGGAATATCCTCCATGCGATTTTATCTGAGTGGCACCAACCTATTAACATTGAGTGGTTTTAAATTATGGGATGTTGAGATGGGAGGAAATGGCTTAGGCTATCCAATTCAACAAGTTTTTAACCTTGGTGTAAACGTAAACTTTTAAAACAAAGCTATGAAAAGATATATTTTTATTCTAATCGTATTTTTCATTGCCGGGTGTGACTCTTATCTTGATATTGTCCCCGACAATGTGGCAACAATTGAAATTGCCTTTAATACCAGAGCTTCAGCTGAGAAATTTCTGGCTACTTGTTACAGCTATATTCCTGAACATGCTCATGTTGAACAAAATTTTCCTCTGGTTGCCGGTGACGAGATCTGGTATTACGGAGAACGGGATTTTTATATGAACAATGAAACCAGCCTGAGATTGGCCAAGGGCATGCAAAATAGCATTAGTCCCTATTTAAATTATTGGGAAGGTGGCAGAGGTGCTTTTAATATGTTTATCAGTATTCGCGATTGTAATATTTTCCTCGAAAGTTTAAAGGATATTCCGGGATTGGATTTAAATGAAAAGAATAGGTGGATTGCAGAAGTTAAAACTTTAAAAGCCTATTATCATTTCTGGTTGATGCGTATGTACGGGCCAATTCCAATTGTTGATAAAAACATTGAAGTGGGTGCAAGTTCTGAGGAAACCTATGTAAAACGTAACTCTGTTGATGAAGTAGTAAACTATATTGTTTTACTACTTGATGAAGTGATTGAAAGTGAAGCGCTACCTGAGAATATTACATTTATCCACACAGAAAATGGACGATTGACTTTGCCAGCAGCAAAAGCAATTAAAGCAAAAGTATTGATGTTGGCTGCCAGCCCTTTGTTTAATGGTAATTCTGATTATGCAGGTTTTTCTGACAAAAACGGTAATGAGTTGATAAACACGACGTACGACCCTGAAAAATGGGTGGCAGCCAAAGATGCCTGTTTGGATGCAATTGAAACAGCAGAAAGTGCTGGTCATGCACTATATGCTTTCACAGATTTGTTGCCAATTGGTGAAATAAATGAGGAAGTACGACACGAACTTACTTTACGAGCAACTATTACCGACAGGTTTAATAAAGAACTAATTTTTGGCGTAGGTCCAAATTGGACACGTGAATTGCAAGATTGGTGCCAACCACGTTGGACCGGCGACCATAATGCGCAGTTTGGTTCTACAAAAAAATCGCATGCACCTACACTAAACATGGTTGAAGATTTTTATACCGCCAACGGAGTGCCAATTGATGAGGACATAGATTGGGACTATGCTAACAGATATAGCCTTGTTGATGTGAAAGATGAAATGGCTGAAGATCATAAGTACCAAATACAAGATTATTATACAACGGCAAAGCTTCACACGTATCGCGAGCCTCGTTTTTATGCGTATGTTGGTTTCGACGGTGGTAAATGGTTCTCGATGGAAAGCAAGGATCCCGAGGATATTCCATACTTAAATGCAAAAGCTGGCCAGCCTTCAGGAAAGAGTGGATTCGAGATTTATTCAATAACTGGTTATTTTACCAAAAAACTGGTTAATTACGAAAATATTATCACGAGGAATACAATTACAGTAGAAGGCTATACCTTCCCTATTATTCGATTGAGTGATTTGTATTTAATGTATGCCGAAGCTTTAAACGAGGTAAAAAGCAGCCCTGACCAAGAAGTATATAAATACATTCAGCAAGTACGTCATAAAGCAGGATTGGATAAAGGATCAGACCTTGTAAGTACTTGGGCGCAACACTCAAAATATGCGAATAAGCCAACCACACAAGAAGGTATGCGAGATATTATCAGAAATGAGCGATTAGTCGAACTTGCTTTTGAAGGGCATCGGTACTGGGATTTACGCCGTTGGAAATTAGCCGCTGATTATTTTAATAAACCTATTCGTGGGTGGAATATCTATGCTGCTTCTACAAAAGATTTTTATCAGGTAAAAAATATTTATTATCGAGATTTTCTTACAAAAGATTATTTGTGGCCGATTAGTCAGGATGAGATGCTTCGTAACCCTAACCTAGTGCAAAGTCCTGGTTGGTAGGTTAACTATTTATGAATGAACTATTTTTATAAAATTAATATAGCAAAAATGAAATATCATATTATTCTTATAATATTGTTAGGATTTACATTGTTTTTTGGATGTGAGGAAGATGTGCACAAGCCCTATGGATCTGATGGGATAGCACCTGGCAAAGTAATAATCGACGAGGTTATAAATACACCGGGAGGTGCAGTTATTTATTATACTTCACCAACAGATGAAGACGTTTTGTATATTAAAGCAACGTTTAAAGACAACACAGGCAAAGAGCGGGAAGTTAAAGCTTCTGCCGTAATTGATTCATTAGCGATTAAAGGATTTGGCGAAATGGGTGAATACACGGTTAATGTATTTGCTGTTGATCGTGGAGAAAACGTTTCTTTACCCAGCACAATTGTTATTTCACCTTTGGAGCCTCCGGTACAGCAAATTCTACCAACTATTGTTGGTGAGGTTGATTATGGAGGAATTAAAATTCATTATGAAAATATTTTAGAAGCCGAAGTTTCACTAAACCTAATGGTTTATGATTCGATTCTGGGTGAAATGGTTTACAGAGAATCATTCTTTACCAGTCAACCGTCGGGCTATTATAGTTTCCGTGGATATAAAAGTGCAAAAACCCGATTTGGGGTGTATGTTGAAGATCGTTGGGGAAATCAATCAGACATTGTTAATTTCGAAGTGACTCCAATTCCCGATGAGTTTTTGGATAAAAGCTTATTCTCCGTATTTAAAATTTCAGAAGATAAAAGTTTTGAAGAATATGGGTTTAATGCCCGGCAGATGTGGGATGGCCGATGGAGCGATCAGTGGAATTGTGGCCACACAAACTTTGAACCTTTGCCGCATCGTTTAACAATCGATTTAGGTGCTACGGCCAAATTAAGCCGATTTAAATTATACCAGCGTGGTGGATCTGAATTATATAAGCATGGAAATCCAAAACATTTTAAGATTTATGGAACATTGGACATTAATAGCCTTCCTCCCTATGACCCTGGAAATCCTAATGCAGGCTGGACACTTCTGAGAGAATGTTATTCATTCAAACCATCCGGATTGCCAATTGGTCAAGTAAATTCCGAAGATATTGAGTTTCAGAATAAAGGTGAAGATTTTGAATTTGATGTTGAAAACCTGGTTGAAATTAGGTACATCAGAATTGAAAATATTGAAACCTGGGGAGAACAACAAGTTTCAGTTATCGGCGAACTTTCCTTTTGGGGTGAATTAACCGGAGGTCAGTAGGATTTAAATTTAAAAATTAAGGTATTATGAAAACAAAATTTTCAAATATATATTTATTAGCTCTACTCCTTATAATCATTGCATTTGGATGTAGTGATATGGAGACTATTCAGGAAGAATATCTGCAGGGTGAAACAATTTATGCAGGTAAATTAGATTCTTTAGAAGTATTAAATGGGTACAAAAGAGTTAAAATTATTGGTTTAACTAGATTTCTAGGAAATTCAAATGAATGTACCGTAACTTGGGAAGATCAATCAAGAGTATTCACCATCGAAAAAGATGGAAGTGAGAAGTTTGAAATGATTCTGGATAGTCTTGAGGAAAGAAGTTATGAGTTCTCTGTTTTCACCAAAGATGATATGGGAAATAAGTCTGTAATTCAAAATGCAAGAGGAAGAGCTGTTGGCGATATTTTCAAGTCGACTCAAAAGACCCGAAGGATTACCGATGTCGAATTTGCTGATGAAAATACATTTATCAACTGGGCAGATCAGGCTGAGTCGGAATTTGTGATTTTTACAGAATTGAAGTATGCGAATAACAATGATGAAATGACAACTGTTATTGTTAGTGCTGAAGATTCTCAAACTCCTCTTTTGAATTGGAAACCTTTAGGAAAAATGGAAACTATTTCTGCCGCTATTTCCGGAGAATTAGGTTTCGATACGATCTATCTCGATGTTATTGAAGGTGAACTTCCACCACTTCCTTACAGTAAACTCGACAAAAATTTACATTCTCTGGTTTGGATGCCAAGCGATTTGCCTGGAACAACAAATAATGAACCAAATCAATTCTTATTCGATGAAAGGGGCTGGATTGGTGATTTTGAAAGTTATCATTCTGGAGATAATACCGGTGGTACTCCTGCTCACATTACTGTCGATCTGGGCGTTACAGCTGTAGTTCGTAAAGTAGAAATTGGATTTAGGGTTGGTTATACGGGGAATAATCCTGTTGAAATTGAATTGTGGGGAATCGACGATATTACAAATGCTGAAACAAATGGCAGTGATGAAAGTGAATTTTTGTCAAAAGGATGGATAAAGTTAAATCGTTCGCGTTGTGATCCTAAGCAGCCTGGTGTAGTAGTAGAACTTCCGGTTGGACCTAGAGTGCGCTACATTAGATACCGTTGTCTTGAAACTGAGAATGGTAACGAACCGGCACATCAATTAACAGAAATGACTTTCTGGGGGCAAGATATCGAGATTCCAAAAATTGATGTATCTGGAAATGCCACGTTGATGGTAAATCACGAGAATCCTGACGGACCTAATGGAGGAGAAGGGTCTTCAAAGCTTATTGATGGAGATTTAAACTCTAAATTTTTAATTTTCGACTACCCAGCTAAAAGTCCTTTAAATATCCAACAAGAGCTTGCTCAAGAAGAAATTGTAACCAGGTACACATTAACTTCTGGTAACGATGCGCCAGATAGGGATCCCAAAAATTGGACATTATATGGATCTAATGATGAAACAAATTGGAATGCTTTAGATACGAAAATCGATCAAATTTTTACAGAAAGAAATCAAACTGTAATTTATGATTTTACGTCTGAAACTTCTTATAAATACTACGTTTTAGCTATTACTGCCAACAATGGCGGTGGTCTTTTCCAATTAAGCGAATGGAGGCTGTATAAATAAGTTTTAAAAAATAAATCCATTGAAGTGATTTTGTGGAAAACCTCCACAAAATCACTTTTTTTATTTCCTTTCTAAATAAATATTGCAGAATATTAAGTTGCATTGGGTCCCATTCGACCGATGAATTTTGAGCTATGTATCAATGAAATACTGAAATAATGATGAAGAGACAAATTGTGATTTTTTTGCTTGCTTTTTCTATAAACTTTTTAATAATTGAAGTTAATGCTCAAGAACGACAGCCGGTTGATTATGTGAACACCTTAATGGGAACGGATTCGGAATTTAAATTATCCAATGGGAATACTTATCCGGCTATTGCTTTGCCTTGGGGCATGAACTTTTGGACTCCGCAAACCAGCAAAATGGGCGATGGCTGGGTGTATAATTACGATGCAAATAAAATTCAGGGTTTTAAACAAACTCATCAGCCAAGTCCGTGGATAAACGACTATGGTCAGTTTTCACTTTTCCCACTTACAGGAGAATTGAAAATAACCGGAGAAGAACGTGCCAGTTGGTTTTCGCACAAATCTGAAACTGCCAAACCTCATTATTACAAAGTTTACCTGGCCGATTACGATGTGCTTACAGAAATTACTCCAACCGAACGTGCGGTCATGTTCCGTTTTACTTTCCCCGAAAACGAGGCTTCTCGTGTTATCGTTGATGCTTTCGATCGGGGTTCATTCGTAAAAATAATCCCTTCCGAAAATAAAATTATTGGCTATACAACCCGCAATAGTGGTGGCGTTCCCGAGAATTTTAAAAACTACTTTGTTATTGTGTTTGATAAACCGTTTGTGGAAAGTGCTGTTTGGAGCAAAGACCATTTGGTAGATGGTGTTTCCGAATTACAGGATGATCATGTTGGTGCTGCTATTCAATTTGAAACCAAAAAAGGAGAAGAAATCCATGCCCGCGTAGCTTCTTCATTTATTAGTTATAAACAGGCAGAACTTAATTTAAACGAATTGGGCGATGATTCTTTTGATGAAGTGAAAGACAAGGGCGAAGCGATTTGGAACAAGGAATTATCGCGAATTGCTGTTGAAGGTGGTACCGATGATGAGATTGAAACTTTTTATTCCTGCCTGTATCGGGTGTTGCTTTTTCCTCGTAAATTTTACGAGTTTGATGCCAGTGGCGAAGTAGTTCATTACAGTCCATACAACGGGAAAGTACTACCGGGGTATATGTTTACTGACAATGGTTTTTGGGATACTTTTCGGGCAGTCTTTCCCTTTTTTAATTTGATGTACCCATCGTTAAATGAAAAGATACAGGAAGGTTTAGCTAATACTTACAAAGAAAGTGGTTTTTTACCCGAGTGGGCCAGTCCGGGGCATCGCGATTGTATGATTGGCTCTAACTCTGCAACGCTAATTGCGGATGCCTATTTAAAAGGTGGGCGTGGTTACGACATCGAAGCATTATGGGATGGCATTGTGAAAAATTCTAAAACCGAAGGTCCGATGAGTTCTGTTGGACGATTTGGTGTAGAATATTACAATAAACTTGGCTATGTTCCATACAATGTGGGTAAAAACGAAAACGTTGCCAGAACGCTGGAATACGCATTTGCCGATTTTTGTATCTATAAATTGGGCAAAGAACTTGGCAAACCTGAAAGTGAAATTGAAATTTTTGCAAAACGTTCTCAGAACTACAAAAATGTTTTCGATAAAGAAACCAAGCTGATGCGTGGAAAAAATGAAAATGGAACTTTCCAATCACCCTTCAGTCCGTTTAAATGGGGAGATGCTTTTACCGAAGGGAACAGTTGGCATTACACGTGGTCGGTTTTCCACGATATTGAAGGTTTGATTGGTTTAATGGGCGGCAAAGATGAATTTGTAAGCATGTTGGATTCAGTATTTATTGTTCCGCCAATTTTCGACGATAGCTATTATGGAGGAACAATCCACGAAATTCGTGAAATGCAGATTATGAATATGGGAAATTATGCACATGGTAACCAACCCATTCAACACATGATTTATTTGTACAATTATGCCGGTCAGCCATGGAAAACCCAACATTGGGTGCGCGAGGTAATGAACAAATTATATACCCCGCAAGCCGATGGTTATTGTGGCGATGAAGACAATGGTCAAACCTCGGCGTGGTATGTTTTCAGTGCCATGGGATTTTATCCGGTTTCCCCTGCAGTTAACGAATATGTATTAGGTGCACCTCTTTTCAAAAAAATTAAGGTAACGCTCGAGAATGGGATAACCATCGAAATTAATGCTCCTAAAAACAATACCGATAACCGCTTTATTAAAGGTGTTAACTACAATGGGAAAGTCTATGGTAAAAACTACTTCACTTATACTGATCTAGTGAAAGGGGCAGTGATTGACTTTGATATGAGCAACACACCAAATAAAACAAGGGGAACAAAACCAGGCGATTTTCCCTATTCATTTTCAAACGAATAAGGCTGAACAAAAAATCTACTGTCTGTATAATTACGGCAGTTCACTTTTTTAACTTTTTTATAAATGAGTTTTTTACATAAATTTTTCTTGATTATCGCACTGTTTTTGTTTGTAATTGCATGTCATAATAATAAAGAGATAATTGTTAAGAAAAAAAATAATAGTACCTACTGGTGGCCGACACAGCCTGCGCCCAAGGGAATTGTGGTTTGTGAAAAGGGCGCTTCGCATGGGGAAGTTGCACTTGCACATTCAATTGCCGGTCTTGTGGCACAAGCTCAAAAACAAGGTTTAGTTGACGAATTGGTTTGGATTGAAACCGGTGGTGAATATATTTCATGGTACCCAAAAGCCATTAAGCGTTTAAACGCTGAAGAAAGGGGGCAATTCGATGTTTGGGAATTGCTCGACCGGTACAAAAACAGCGGGATCATTAAAGGGTATATTCTTTACAAAGCAGAATCCAAAAAAGTATGGCATCCTGGTATGAATTTTTCGTATAATATAGCTGTCTCATATGCAGGTGTAAAACAAGCAGTTGTTATCGAAGAAAAACAGAAAAGCCAACTCGAAGCACTCGGGATACCCATGTTGTTTGATGCAAGAAATATTTCAAGGGAACAATATTTCGGGGAATTGAAAAACGATGTGGAGAATAATATGGTAGTTACAATGCACCCACAGTTTCATAATAATACCGACCTCGCCATAGCAAATAAGGCTATTGTTACTTATGGAACAGATAATATTACAGAAAAAATAATGGCATGGGCAAACCCAGTTTCACCTGTTGTAGGATGGAACCATGGGAACGAAGATGATTTTACCCAGTTACCAACAAAATATGGTTTGTTTAATACCGCCAGCGATTGGTGTTCTAATTTAATAACATTGTCGGCAGGATCCGAAAATGCGTCTTTTCAAAAAATAAAAACGCTCGACCCAACAACTATAAATTTTAATGAAGGAAAACATTTTCACAGCTTTATAATGAGCGATGGAGATAATATGCAGTGGAGTATCGGGTCTTTTGTCAAAAACAAAGATTATTGGGGAAGCCCGTTACTTGGGGAATTTCCATTGGGATTTACTTCGTGCCCGGTAAATTTGTCTATGATGGCGCCAGATGTACTCGCCGAAATTGCAAAAACGCAACCCGCAAACACAACAATAATTGAATATGGTGGCGGTTATCAGTACCCCGATCTTTTTGCTATCGAAAAAGGTAAAAAACAGGAAGAAATTCAGCGCGAATTTGCCCGAAAAATCAATATGCATTTGAAACGTACCGGAGTAAAAGTTTTTGGATTTATATGTATGGATGTAAATTCCCCTGAAGCTTTAAAAGCGTATGAAATATATGCCGAAGAACTGGAAGATATTGTTGGGATTATTGCAGTGCAATATGCACCTTACCACGGAGGTGATGGGGAAGTGTTCTGGCAAAAAAACAAAAATGGTGTTGAAATACCAGTTGTAACAGCCAAATATTCGTTATGGCAGGGTTTGCAATACAAAGGAGGTGGCGACATTAATAAGGTGTCAAATTGCATTAATCGCAGTGTTGTTGAAAATAATGAAACAATGGATTGGACAGTTGTTCATGCCTGGTCTGAGTTCGAAAATCCGGCAAATTCTGGCGAGTTTGCCCGGGGCGTAAAACCAGTAGGTTGGTGCATCAACCAGCTCGACAAAACAATTAAAGTGGTTTCTCCTGAGGAGTTATTGTGGCGAATAAGAATGAAGCACAATAAAAATGAAACCCTCCATGTAATTAATAAATAGACAGTTAAACTACATTTAAGTTGTGCCCAACCAACAATGTAGAAAAATATAAAAGATGAGAAAAAGATTTTTGAGCATTTTAATAATAGTGTTATTTGTTTCGGGGTCAGCGATATCGCAGAATTACGCAAAACTTGTTGACACCAAAATTGGAAGTAAAGGCGATGGTTTAGGCTGTGGATACAATTATATTGGAGCCAGTTATCCTTTCGGAATGGTGCAATTTACACCCAGTTTTTTTTCTCCACAAAGGGGCTTCGTTATAACACAGCTCAGTGGAGCCGGTTGCTCAAATATGGGTAATTTCCCGGTCCTTCCCATGTCAGGCAGTTTAATGCGCTCGCCAAACAACATGGACCGCTACCCCAAATTCGAAAAAATTAACGATGCACATGCCGGTTACCTTTCTGTAGGAATGGAAGATAATACCAAGGCTGAGCTTACTGTGAATCAACACTCTGGGATTGCAAAGTTTACTTTCGATTCTAAGGAAGGAACAGTGATAATCGGTTCGGGTGTTAACTCTACTTTTGTAAATAATGCCAGGGTTCACGTTACTTCAGATTATAGCTGCGAAGGTTTTTCTGAAGGTGGCGAATTTTGTGGAACAGTTACAAATTACAGGATTTATTTTGCAGCCGAATTTAACCGTCCTGCAAAAAAACACGGCACCTGGATAAAAGAAGCTCTTCTTGAATCGGTTGATTTCGCCTATGGAAAAAACTCGGGTGCATATTTTACATTCGACACCAAAGAAAACCAGGAAGTTACTTATCGAATAGCCATTTCGTTTGTTTCAATTGAAAATGCAAAACAGAACTTAAATGCTACCAATGAACACAATACTTTCGAGGAGTATCGTGCGTCAACTGAAAAGTACTGGAATGAAAACCTCAGTAAAATTGCTGTTAAATCGGATAACGAAGACCGCAAAGTTCAGTTTTACACGCATTTGTACCATTCACTAATTCACCCAAATATTGTAAGCGATGTAAATGGCGACTATATGGGAGCCGACTTCAAAGTACATAAAACCCGTGAGGGGTGCGACTTTTACAGCTCTTTTAGTGTTTGGGACACTTACCGTACGCAGGCACAATTGATTGCCATGTTATACCCAAAAGAAAGCAGCGACATGATGCAGTCGTTGGTTGAGTTTGCCGACCAATGTGGCGGCTACGGACGCTGGATTCTGGCAAATATTGAAACCGGAATTATGCAGGGAGATGCAACGCCAACCTTAATTTCGAATTCGTATGCTTTTGGAGCAACTGATTTTGATTTAAACGAAGCTTTTAAATACATGAAAAGGGGAGCAACGATTCCTTTGCTGCGTTCTCAGGAACATGAAATTCGTCCGTATTTAAAAGAATATATGAGCATGGGAGCCGCACCGGCTTCAATGATGCTTGAATATGCCTCTTCCGATTACGCCATCGGGCAGTTTGCAAAACAAGCACTTGGAAATATGGAAGAAGCATCTTTTTTTATGGAACAGTCTAGCAGATGGAAAAATCTTTTTAACCCCGAACGAAACTGGCTTCAATCAAAACATGCGAACGGCAAGTGGAAAAATATCAATGATGACTGGCGCGAAGGTACTTACAAAAATTATTTTTGGATGGTTCCGTTTGATCTTGAATGTTTAATCGATACCATGGGTGGAAAAAAATTGGCGGAAGAACGTTTAGATATCCTTTTCAAACGCCTCGATGCAGCCTACGAGGATGATTGGTTTGCTGCAGGTAATGAACCCGATTTCCAGGTTCCGTGGATATATAACTGGACAGATTCGCCCTACAAAACATCGGAGGTAATCCATCGGATATTAAATGAAATGTACAGTAGCGATCCTTCTGGTTTGCCGGGAAACGATGATTTGGGTACTATGGGTGCCTGGTATGTTTTTGCCTCAGTCGGCTTGTATCCGATGATTCCCGGCATTGGTGGTTTTTCTATCAATTCCCCTCAATTCAAAGAGATAAATATTGACCTTCCTGAAGGGGAATTAGTTATAACTGGCGGAGGATTAGAAACGCAATTTATACAGTCGTTAAAGATGAATGGAAGGATCTATAAATCGAGCTGGATAGATTGGAAGGATATAAAGAACGGAGCTGTTTTGGATTTTAAAACTTCGAAAAACGTTCAAAATAATTGGGGATTATAAAAGAAAATTAAGAGATTACAAAAAAACTGTTCATGAAGAATAGAATTCTTTCCATATTTCTGCTAATTGTTTCTGCATCAATTAACTTAATGTCCCAGGCTCAAACCTTGCAGGAAATTGGAGCTTCAAGCTTGCCTTTGGTTGTAATTAATTTGAATGGTGCTGAAATACCAGATGAACCTAGAATTAAGGGTAAAATGGGAATTATTTGGAATGGAGAAGGGAATCCAAATTCTGGCAGCGATGCATTTAACAATTACAATGGAGATATTGCCATTGAAAAAAGAGGCTCTTCTTCACAAATGTTTCCTAAAAAATCGTATGGTTTTGAATTACAGGATGAACTGGGTGAAGGAATCAACGATTCATTATTAGGTATGCCAGCCGAAGAGGATTGGATTTTGTACGCTCCGTATTCCGATAAAACCTTAATCCGAAATGTTTTAACTTTCACTCTTGGTGCATCTTTAGGGCATTATTCTCCCCGCTGCAAGTTTGTCGAGCTGTTTATCGACAATGAATATCAGGGTGTTTATGTTTTAATGGAAAAAATAAAGCGCGATAAAAACAGAGTTGATGTGGCAAAACTGACAACCGACGAGGTAGCGGATGAAGATATTGAAGGTGGTTACATTATTAAGGTGGATAAAACGACTGGAAGTGGAGGTGAAGGTTGGCATTCAAGATATTACAATTATTATAACTCCGGGAAAACATATTTTCAGTATGAATATCCAAAGCAGGAAAACATAAACGAAGTTCAAAAAGAATACATTCAAGAATATGTAAAGTTGTTTGAAAAGGCTTTGCACGATAATAATTTTGATGAAGAGAAGGGCTTTCGTACTTTGGCTGACGAACAAAGTTTTATTGATTTTTTTATCATGAATGAATTCGCTAAAAATATTGACGGCTATCGTTTAAGTACGTTTATGTATAAAGATAAAAACGGCCTGTTGAATGTTGGCCCTTTGTGGGATTTTAATCTGGCCTATGGAAACGGCAATTATTACGATGGAGAATCATTCAGCGGCTTCCAGTATCGCGCAAACCTTGGTAACGATGGAAATCAGATTCCTTTTTGGTGGGATGTGTTATTGGAAAATGAAGGTTTTAAAGGCAAGCTTAGAAATCGATGGGATGAACTTCGTACAGCGGAATTGTCGAATGAGCGGATTGAATTTGTAATAGACAGCCTTGTTGGAGCGCTGGAACAGCCTCAAATCCGAAACTTTAATAAATGGCCTGTAATAGGGCATTATGTTTGGCCCAATGCATATGTTGGTCAAAGTTACAATGCCGAAGTAGATTGGATGAAAAACTGGATTGGGAATCGATTGAGTTGGCTTGATGGCGAATTTGTTGATTTCCCGGTGAATTCGCTTGATTATTTCATTAATAAAAATATTTCTGTATTTCCAAATCCGTTTGCAAACGAAATTCATCTTACAATGAGTTCCGAGTTAGGTGAAAATGCAACTATATCTATTTATAATATGATGGGCATTCAGGTGCTGCAAAAAGAAATAAATAGTACTCAAATGGTAATTACAGATGCTCGATTAGTCTCATTGCCCGAAGCTTTTTACATCGTAAAAGTAGAAAATAAAGGCAAAACCCTTTTGTTGAAAAAATTAATTAAGAGCCATTAAAATTAATTGAAGGAGGTTGGAATTACTACTTTCGTGAATATAAAAACAGAAAAAATGAAATATATTAAGTCGATTCTTTTGGTAATGTCTTTGTTCTTTTTTAGTAGCAACCAGGAAGCAAAAGCACAAAAAACGCCGGTTGACTATGTAAATCCATACATGGGAAATATAAGCCACATGTTGGTTCCTACGTTTCCAATGATACATTTACCGAACAGCATGCTACGCGTGCGACCCGAGCGTGGAAATTATACTGAAAGTAATATTTATGGGCTACAGGTTTTAACGCCAACCCACCGGGGAGGTTCGGTTTTTCGTATTAGCCCATTTCAGGGAGACGTTAATGGATTAGGACCTATTATTAGATCTACCTTCGATAACGAAAAAGTTAAACCCTATCATTATTCTGTTTATTTAGATCAATTGGGTATTGGTGTTGAATTTGCACCATCGCACCAATCTGCTATCTACGAAATATCATTCGAAGGTGAAGACGAAACCTTTCTGGTTTTTCATACCGGTAAAGGAAGTCTTGATTACAACGGAGATGCAATTTCTGGCTTTCAGGTGATGGAGCAACAAACCAAGGTTTACTGGTATCTGGAAACCGATGTAAAACCTGCAAAAGCTGGATATTTATCGCGTGGGAAAACTGTATTTAACGAGAATACAATTGAAGGTAGGCAGAACATAGTTCTAAGTTTTGGCCCCGGAAATAAAAAAGTGAAAGCCCGGTACGGCGTTTCGTTTATCAGTGTCGAACAGGCAAAAAGAAATCTGCAACGAGAAATTGCAGATTACAATTTACAACAACTGGCAGAAAAGGGCCGGGATATTTGGAATAAATCCTTAGGTAAAATTAGTGTGCAGGGTGGGGACGAAAATCAAAAAACAGTTTTTTATACCTCGCTTTACCGCACCTACGAGCGAATGATAAATATTTCGGAGGACGGAAAATATTGGAGTGGGGCAGATAAACAAATACACAACGATAATGGCGACCCTTTTTATGTAGATGACTGGGTGTGGGACACTTATTTGGCAACTCACCCTTTACGAACGATTATTGAAACAAAGATGCAGCAGAATATTCTTAGTTCCTACATTCGTATGTCGCAACAAAATAAGGAAGGGTGGATGCCAACATTTCCCGAGGTAACCCACGACAGCCATCGCATGAACGGAAACCATGGCGTAGCACTTTTTGCCGATGCTGCAAACAAGGGAATCGAATTTGACATGCAAGCGGCCTACGAGGCTTGCAAACGTTCCATTATGGAAGAAACTCAAGCTCCATGGACACGTCGCCCGGCGGATGCTTTTGATCAGCACTACAAAGACCATGGTTATTTTCCGGCTTTGCATGAAGGTGAAAAAGAGACTTTTGAAGGAATTAATGGTGGCGAGAAAAGACAAGCGGTTGCAGTAACCCTGGGCGCGAGTTACGATGATTATTGCATGGCTGTTCTGGCACAGAAACTGAATAAAACGGAAGATTACGATTATTTTTCAGCAAGATCATTAAGCTATCGGAATCTTTTTAATCCTGAAACCAAATTCTTTCACCCCAAAGATATTGATGGAAAATTTATTGAGCCATTCAATTATAAACATTCGGGTGGCATGGGTGCGCGCGATTATTACGATGAGAATAATGGCTGGACTTTTCGTTGGGACGTGAAACACAATGTGAAAGATCTAATTGAATTAATGGGCGGCAACGAAGCTTTTTGCAATAACTTAAATCAGCTTTTTAATGAAGATTTGGGAATGATAAAGTGGGATTTTGTGGGATTGCTTCCTGATCAGACAGGGAATGTCGGGCAATTCTCGATGGGAAATGAACCTTCTTTTCACATCCCATATCTTTACAATTATGCCGGACGACCATGGGAAACCCAAAAACGAATTCGAACTTTACTCGATCAGTGGTATCGTAATGATCTGATGGGTGTTCCCGGCGATGAAGATGGCGGTGGCATGTCGGCATTTGTTATCTTCTCGTCGATGGGGTTTTATCCTGTCACTCCGGGGAACCCAACTTATAATATTGGTAGCCCGGTTTTTTCAGAAGTTAAAATTACTTTAGAAAATGGTAAAACATTTGAGCTGAACGCAAATAATTGCTCAAGAGAAAACAAGTACATACAATCTGCAACATTGAATGGGAAGCTACTGAATAAAGTTTGGTTTTCTCATGAGGAGTTAATGAATGGTGGCAAACTGGTTTTAGAAATGGGAAATAAGGCAAATAAACAATGGGCCGTTGAATTAGACTCAGCACCATTTTCGTTATCGGAATAATTTTGAAAATTACAAATAGAGTTGCAAAAAAAGAATCTTATAATCTTTTCCATTTTTGGATACACTGCAGTAAACTGCATATTATTTATGCCAACTTATTCTTCTGTCAATAGTATAAGTTATTAAAAATCATATACTTCTGATTTTCTGACATTTACAAAACTCTGTCCGTTTTCACATCTATTTTACTTTTACTTATATAAGGAAATGAAGCTAAGTATAAGCTTTCACGGTAAAATGACCTTGAACCATAAAAATTATAAAATTATGTCATTGCAAGGTCAAAAAACTACAACAACATCAATGGACTGGGAACAGTTCAAATCTCTTATTGCAAAATTGGAACGTGATGGTGAAAACAAGTATTGTCTGTTAATTTCAATTGGTGTATTTAGTGGTCTTCGGATAGGTGATTTACTTAAACTTCGATTCAGTCAATTTGAAAACTGCGATACATTTACCATTGTTGAATCGAAAACAAAGAAGATTAGAAAAATTAAGATTAATCTTGACTTAAAGGCCATTTTAATGAGAATAAAAGAAAAAATGTCAATAATTGACAGTAACCAATTCATTTTCATTAATCGTTACGGGACAAAACCTATTGACCGGAGTTGGGTAAATGTAAGTTTGAAAAGAATTTTTAAAAAATACAATATGGAACTTGAAGGGAATATATCATCTCATATGTTTCGTAAAACATTAGGGAATAGAGTATTGACATTGAACAACTACTCTAATGAATCCATAGTCTTATTAATGGAGCTTTTTAGTCATAGTAGTATGGCAATTACAAAAAAGTACCTTGGAATAAGGGAAAAAGAGATTCTTGGTGTTTATGATTCATTAAAGTTATAAGTATCAGCTAGGACAGTACTTGAAGGTAATAGCGATACATTGCAAGGGGCTATCAAGAGTTGATTATATAAGTAAGCCTTGTTTAACCACTTGATATAAAAGCGGAAAAAGGCATTAATAAACCTTGCGGTGTGCCCTATATGTGCCCCAAGTAGAAACAAAAAAGCCTTTAAGTATTTAACTTAAAGGCTTTTGATGATTTTGAGTGTAGCGGGAGCAGGAATATAACCCTGAAAACATACCCCAACATGAGAAATCAAAAATATCTTAATAGCTAATATATCAATTAGTTGAACAAAATCAAAATCTTTATAATTTCTCTTT
>JBFFLX010000053.1:0-21319 GCA_041554435.1 Bacteroidales bacterium | reverse complement strand
TACTTGTTCCTTCGCGTGAACTGGCACAACAAATTGAACAGGTGATGCGCAAAATGGGATCGGGATTTAAGGTGAATTCTGTTTATGGTGGTCGTGCCGGTGCCCTCGACAAGATTGACTTGAAGCATAAGCCCGCAATTCTGATCGGCACACCCGGGCGGATAGCCGACAGGTTCAGAAGGGATAAATTCCCACTGGAATATATTAAAACTCTCGTCCTGGATGAGTTTGATAAATCGCTGGAAATAGGCTTTGAAAAGGAAATGGCCGAAATAGTTGAAGCCCTTCCTAAAGTAAAGCAAAGAATCTTAACTTCCGCCACCAGCGATGCCAAAATACCGGAGTTTGTGGGATTGCAAAAACCGGTTTTTATAAATTACCTTAAGGATATTAATTCTCAACTAACAGTAAAATTAATTCTTTCTGACCATAAGGATAAGTTAAAAACTCTGGAAAAAGCACTTGCTTTTATTGGTCATCAACCCGGAATTATCTTTTGTAATTTCAAGGATGCTCTGCAAAGAGTGAGTGATTTTTTAAATGAGAATAATATTCAACATGAGAGTTTTCACGGTGGCATGGAACAAACCGACAGGGAGCAGGCACTGGTGAAATTCAGGAATGGTACAATACAACTGCTGCTGGCAACCGATCTGGCTGCCCGCGGTTTGGATATTCCTGAAATTCAGTTTATTCTGCATTATCATCTCCCGCTGCGTAAAAAGGAATTCACCCACCGGAATGGGCGTACTGCACGTATGAACCAAAACGGCATTGCCTATATTTTGCACTGGAAAGAAGAGGATTTACCCGATTTTATTCAGGAAATTGCACCGGAAAATCTTGTTCTTGAAAACGAGGAAAAAACAATACTTCCTGCAGCAACAAAATGGAAAACATTATATATTAATGGGGGGAGGAGAGATAAAATATCAAAAGGAGATGTGGCCGGTTTATTTCTTAAGCAGGGGCAGGCACAAAAAGATCAAATAGGTGTTATTGAAGTCAAACAGAATTCTACCTATGTGGCCGTAAATGCAGAAATTGCAGATATGATTATAGAAAAAACCAATAATAGCAAACTTAAAAAGAAGAAGGTGAGAATAAGTATCATTTAGTTTTTTGTATTTCACAATTAATTGATAAGCTGATAATTATTAGTTAGGTCTCAGTCTTAAACAAATTATATCATTGGGTTTAGATCCAAATAAAAAAGCCTGTCGTAATCGACAGGCTTTTTTATATACATATATTTAAGGTAGTTGATTAAACTACTTTAACATTTACTGCATTTAATCCTTTTTGACTTTCTTCTACATCGTAGCTTACTTCGTCCCCTTCATTTATTTCATCAATTAGGCCATTTAAATGTACAAATACATCTTTGCCACCTTCTTTTGGAGTGATGAATCCAAATCCTTTAGAATTATTAAAAAACTTTACTGTTCCGTTACTCATACTATATAGTTATAAAATTAGCCGCAAAGATAGGCATTATTATTTGAAAATCAGACATTAAAAAAAATAAAAGTGTTTTATTTTGCTAATTCAACTTATTTTCAACACCATTTAATGTTAGTTATCCTTTTTATAAAAAGCAATAAACCACCCCATTATGGAGTGGCTTTGCTGATAATGAAGGGAATCGATAAGCATATCTCTGAGTTCCGGGAAGTTTGGAACCAATGATTACACCTAAAACACCGGAGGAGCATGTTTCAGCATAATTTTTTGATACTGCTTGGAGTAGTCATAAATATTAAAATCAATGAGTAATTATGTTTAAACAAATAATCAAAATTGCATAGCCTAATAAATAACTAATTGGATAGAGCACTTAACGACATTAATGAATACCTTCTGATTTACAGCAAAAGCCTTCTTATAAATTTCATATAAACAGTATGTTAATGTTTTGTTAATAAAAGCCAATGTCTGATTTTAATAACTATCATTGTTCATTATATATATTAAGTCTAAATAAAAATAAAATACTTAACCAACATTTAGACATTGATAATTATAACATTAATTATTCACTAATCTTAATATTATGAAACTAAAAGTACGATTAACAATTGCAACAATTTGTGTTGGATTAATTTCAACAATAGCTTACTCTCAGGAAAAGGCACCTGAGTTTAAAGGTGAGATTAAAGCCTTTCAAAATATCAGCGAATACTCTAATCTAAAAATAGTTGAAGAGATTCCGGAAATGAATAAGGATTTTCCTTTTCAAGAAAATGTTAAAGAAGCAGATAATAGTTTAGAACCAGTTTTCCCTAATGATGGGTCAAGAGAAGTTACATCTACAACAACAGTTTTTCATGATTTCCGATATAAAAGTGGTTACTTTTCCAGTGATCAGGGTGTGACTTTTAGCCCAGCATTATATGGATATTACTATGCTTACAGTACCCAATGGAATCCAACAACATTCACATTTCCTGAGCCTGCGGTTAGTGTTACCATTAATACATATGGTTATTATTACGGCTGGTATTATGGTGGAGTATTAACAGCATACGATGAAAACGGTTCTTATTTGGGTCATGTATATCCTAATTATTGGTATTGGGGCAATTTAACGTATACTGCACCAGCCGGACAGAAAATTGGATCTATTGTTATGCAGAACATTAATAACCAATATTATTCTTGGTATACGCAATATATGTGGGTTACATATGAAAATAATCAGGCTCCTGTAGCAATTGCACAGGATATAACAACCAATACAGTATCCAACTGCCAGGCAGATGTAAGCGCCGCACAGATCAATAATGGATCTTATGATCCTGATGGTGACCCACTTACATTTTCTGTAAGCCCTGCTGGGCCATATTCTTTGGGTACTACCAATGTTACCCTAACCGTCTCTGATGGAGAATTAAGTTCAACTGCTTATGCAACAGTTACTGTTAACGATATAACTCCTCCTGTTGCTGATTTAGCAACTCTACCTGATGTAACAGGAGAATGTGATGCTACAATATCTACTGTACCAACTGCAACTGATAATTGTTCCGGATCATTAACCGCAACAACAGAAGATGATCTTTATTATGATCAACAAGGTACATATACTGTTACCTGGACTTTTGACGACGGAAATGGTAATGTAATTACTCAATTACAAAATGTTATTGTTGACGACATTACAGTTCCAGTAATTACGGCAACAGCTGATCCTATTACTCTATGGCCTCCAAATCATACTTATCAAACTGTTAATGTAAGCGAATGTTTTACTGCTGTTTTCGATAACTGCGCATCACTTTCAAACTCTGATGTAAAAATTGTAAAAGTTACAAGCGATGAAGATGAGGATGCCAATGGTGGTGGTGATGGAAATACAACAGATGATATGGTTATCGCATCTGATTGTAAATCTGTAGATTTACGTAAAGAGCGCCAGGGTAATGGAAACGGACGAGTATATACTATCCATATGGAAATTGATGATGGAAATGGAAATACAGGTACTGCAACCTATGAAGTATACGTACCTAAGAACAAAAATGGAAATGCTGTTAATGATGGCGTTGCATATGAAGTAACAAGTTCCTGCAGTGCAAAAAGTGCAGCTATTGCATTTGATGACGAGATAGTTGAAAATGCAAGTATGAAAACCTATCCAAATCCTGCAAATACAACAGCTATTGTAGAGTTTACTTCATCAGAATCAAAACATACAACTGTTGCTGTTTATAATTCAATGGGATTAAAAGTAGCAATATTATTTGATGGTATTGCCGAAGCCGGACAAACAAACAGCCTGGTATTTGAGGCTTCTCATCTGGCAAAAGGACTTTACTACATCCGACTACAAAGTGGGAACTCTGTAAATAAGGTTAATAAGTTAATACTAACAAGATAAATTTTCACCGGTAATATTTCAAATTATTAAAAGGGGGCTTAGGCCCTCTTTTTTTGTTCTTCAAAATAAGAATTTAGTGTGACACAACTACTATTAATTGGTTTTACTTGTTTCTCATTTTGTTAGTTGCTCTCTCTTTTTTTACTATTGATATTTGTTTATTAAATTGAGTTTAATCAATACCTCGGCATATATGAATTTGCAATTAGCATAAACGATTTCCGGAATTTGATGAACAAAAATATCACGGAGGACTATTTAATTACTAATTTGAAAACCTTTTCCATAATGTTGAGTAAATCTTATCCAGCCAAGCGTATCATCCTAATTAAAAAGACGATTTTATTGGAGAACTTAAATTTAAATTATTTAGGGTATTTTAATTTAATTGTTTGCTAGCAAATCAAGCAAGCCATATTTGCTCCATTGCACAAAAAAAGCCCTGCAATCATCTGATTACAAGGCTTTTAATCTTGGTGATCCTGAAGGGATTCGAACCCCTAACCTCCTGATCCGTAGTCAGGTGCACTATCCAATTATGCTACAGGACCAATGTGCTTTTTAAATACTCTCTTCCTATCCCAGATTTTAGCCACTTTTCATAATCTCTGGCTTCCTGTCTGGTTCCAAAACTTTTTGTTAAAACCAATACCCACGGTCGATATGGTTTTGTTGATTTACATTTTCCACTATTGTGTTCGTAAATCCTTCTTTCAATATTTTCAGTCATCCCTTTGTATAATATACCATCGGTTTGACTCTTAAGAACGTACACAAAAAACATGATTCTGTGTTTTTACTACTCCCGGTGCACCCTGCCTGCCGGCAGGCAGGTATCCAATTATGCTACAGGACCTTAGCGCTCTGTTTCTTGATCCAATTATGCCTGTCTGCCGAAAAGGCAGGCTACAGGAACAAATTTGAGACTGCAAAAATACAATTTATTTTTATTAAACAATTCTTTTGATTGAATTTATCACATATGGATTTTAAATACTGAAGTTTATTATTCGTAGCGCAGGGCTTCGGCGGGTGAAATCCTTGTTATATAGTAACTTGGACCTATCAGAATTAACATGCTAATTAGGAAAGTTCCCAGGTTGAGGTAAACATAATGACTTAAATATAAGTCAACAGGAACATAATTTACATAGTAGGATTCGCCCGAAAGTTTAATAATGCGGAAATAATATTGCAAAAAATATAAAATTAATCCCGCCACATTACCCCAAAGCATTCCCTTGCCGATTATGTTGGCTGCTTTATATAAAAATATCCTCCTTATCTGTATGTTGGTTGTTCCCATTGATTTTAATGTGCCAATCATTACAGTTCTTTCCATAATAATTATAAAAAGTGTGGAAACCATAGTAATTCCCGCTACCAAAACCATTAAAATTAAAACAACAGCAACATTGGTGTCGAGTAAATCCAGCCAGTTAAAAATTTGTGGATATTCCTGTTTTATGCTAATTACCTGCAGGTTATAGGGTATGGCCTTATAAAGTTGCATTTGAGTTTCATCAACAATATCAGGGTTTTTGCAAAACAATTCTATGGTACCAACCTGGTTTTCGTTCCAGCCGTTAAGTTTTTGAATATGCCTTAAATCACCAATAATAAAACGCGAATCGAATTCCTCAAGACTGGTTTCGTAAATACCGGAAATTTTAAATTTTCTCCCCCTGGGGTTCGAATTTTCTCCGCTAATAAACCAAACTCTTAAGTCATCTCCTATATTGAGATTTAGTTTTCTGGAAATGTATGATGAAATAATTATACTGTCGTTCTTTTCAGATAAATCAGGCAAACTACCTTTCACAAGACTTGAACTTAAAAACTCCGGATTATATTCTTTGCCCAATCCTTTAAATACTACACCCTGAATTTGATCCTCGGTTTTTAAAACGCCACCCTTCTTCGCCGTAAGGTTTATAAATGAAATATTTTCACTGTTTCTCAGTTTGTTCAGCAATTCATCATCAACGGTAATAGCCTGTTCTTCCAGCGACTGATTATTGTCGAATGGAACAACTTTCAATTGACTGGAAAAGCCTGTAACCTTTGAACTTATGGTGTTTTTAAATCCCATAACTATGGCTATGGAAATTAACATAACTGCCAATCCCAAACTTATACTAAGGATGGAAACACGAATAACAGGACCTGAAAAAACTTCATTTCCTTTTTGTGATATTCTTTTTGCTATGAAATACTCGAAATTCAATATATTTGATGTTTTAAAAAGGCGAAATTACTAAAACATGCCAATTAAATTAATTATTTATTGCCTGAAATTAATGGCAATGTAATTGTGCAAACAATTATACTAAAATGTAAATGGATTTTTATGCTTAACAAACGATATATTTTATTCCTCTTAAGTTTGCTGCTATCCACCGGCCTTATGGCTCAGAAACCACAATTGGTGGAATATGAGTCAATAGTTACAGGTGCCCGGCAATTCCAAAAATATGCTCCTGAATTGAAAGGCAAAGTAATCGCCGTGGTTGCCAATAAAGCATCCACCGCAGGCGATATGCATTTGGTGGATTTCCTTTTGGAGAAAGAAGTGAGGATAGTAAAGGTGTTTAGTCCGGAGCATGGCTTTAGAGGAGATAAAGATGCGGGAGAACAGGTAGACAGTAATATAGATCCCGAAACAGGACTTCAGATGGTTTCGCTTTACGGAAAACACAAAAAGCCCACCCATTCCGATTTGGAGAATATTGATGTGGTAATATTTGATCTTCAGGATGTTGGAGTGCGTTTCTATACCTATATTTCCACTTTAACTTATGTTATGGAGGCTTGTGCCGAAAATGATGTTAAGTTAATAGTTCTCGACCGGCCAAATCCTAATGGATTTTATATCGACGGACCGGTTTTGGAGGAAGAGTATAAGTCCTTTGTAGGTATGCATCCTGTGCCAATTGTATACGGAATGACCATAGGTGAATATGCGAAAATGGTAAATGGCGAAAACTGGCTATACAAGGGATTACATTGCGATTTAACAGTTATACCACTTGAAAATTATAGTCGAAATATGATTGTAAAACTGCCGGTAAAACCTTCTCCAAACCTGCCAAACTGGGAATCAATCTATTTGTATCCGTCGCTTTGCCTCTTTGAAGGAACGGTGGTAAGTGTTGGCAGAGGGACTAAAGTGCCGTTTCAAATTTATGGGCATCCTCAAATTGTTTATGGTAGTTTTGCCTTCACGCCTCATCCCAATGCAGGTTCAAAAAATCCCAAACTTCAGGGTGAAAATTGTTACGGACAGAATTTAACGGGCTATGCGCATAATTATAAAAATAATGAAGCAGGATTGAATTTGCTTTGGCTCACTGAGGCCTATAAAACACTAAACAACGACAGTACTTTTTTTAATAATTATTTTGATAAACTTGCGGGTACTGATAAATTGCGAAAACAAATTGAGAAAGAATGGTCGCAGCAAAAAATTAAAAAATCCTGGCAACAGGGAATTGATAAGTTTAAAGTTATACGCGAAAAATACCTAATTTATAACTAATATGTTTGAACTCTGGAGTATAGATGCCATTTGGATTAGCGTTGCTTTCCTTTTTGGAATTTTAGCAAAGCGAATTAAGTTACCACCTTTACTGGGTTATCTGGCAGGTGGATTTGCCTTAAATTATTTTGGCATTACCGAAGGGGGAATGGCACTAAATATGGTTGCCGATTTGGGAATTATGCTTCTGTTATTTACCATCGGTTTGAAACTGGATATAAAAGCGCTGATTTCTAAAGACGTATGGCTATCCACCGGTATTCATATGGTGTTGAGCGTTTTAGCCTTTAGTTCGCTGGTGTTTTTTATTTCCTTTTTAGGGATAAAAAATCTTTCGGAAATAAGCCTTGCAGGTAGTATACTAATAGGTTTTGCCCTCAGCTTTTCGAGTACGGTTTTTGCCGTTAAGGTATTGGAAGACAGGGGAGAGATGACATCATTTCACGGAAATTTATCCATTGCAATTTTAATTGTGCAGGATATAATCGCTGTTATTTTTCTTACAATTTCCAAAGGTGAACTTCCAAATATCTGGGCATTGGGTTTGCCCGTATACCTCTTTGTTATTCGCTATGTGTTACTATGGTTTTTAAAATTCCTCGATCAGAGCGAACTCTTAACCTTGTTCGGCTTTTTAGCAGCCTTTGTGGCAGGAGCCTTTGTGTTTGAGTTTGTGGGAATAAAGCCAGATTTGGGTGCCCTGATTATTGGAATGCTCATTGGAACCGATTCCCGTTCCAAAGAACTCAGTAAGCATATGCTTGGTTTTAAAGACTTTTTCCTGATTGCTTTCTTTTTAAACATAGGAATGTCGGGACTTCCAAACCTGAATATATTGCTTATTTCATTGGTGTTAGTATTGTTAATACCATTTAAGGCTACATTTTTTATGTTGATTTTAACCCGTTTAAATCTTAGAGCCCGAACTGCATGGCATACCAGTTTGAGTTTGTCAAATTTCAGTGAATTCGGATTGATAGTTGGAGTAATAGGAGTGAAGTTAGGATATATTAGCGATCAGTGGTTAATAGTGTTGGCTTTGGCAATGTCATTCTCTTTTCTTCTTATTTCACCTTTTAATGTTAGAACACATACTCTTTTTGAAAAGTTTGCTCCATGGCTGATGAAATTAAATACCAACAAAGAGCATCCCGATGATCAGCCTTTGGATTTGGGCGATGCGCAGGTAATTATATGTGGTATGGGACATGTTGGTAGAGCTGCTTACCATCAGTTAACTATTGATTATCCAAACAGAGTGGTTGGTATCGATTATAACCGAAATGTGGTAAATCATCTCAGAAGTTCCAATAAAAATGTGCTATGGGGTGATTCCACCGATTTTAATTTCTGGCGCAACGCCAATATGCCTGATGTTGAATTGGTTTTAGTTACTATGAACGATCATGCCTCTAACTATAATACTGCACATGCACTTGAAAATTGTAGTAATAAAAATATTAGGGTTGCGGCTCCCGGATATACATCAAATGAGCACAACAGTTTGAAGTCGGCAGGAGTAGATTATGTATATAACTATTATAGTCGCGCCGGAACAGAATTTGCCGCCAGCTTCTTAAAATTTATACATGAAAGAGACAGGTCGCAACAGGAGAAAACTCAGGTACCTGAAAGTTTTACTGATTAATTATTCTACCACCAGCGATTTTACTTTCATCTCTTTTCCGCTCATAACATTAATAAAATATCCTTTGCACTCAGGGCACTGGTCGAAAGCAGTTTGAATGTCAAACTCATGTTTACAATCTTTACACTGACCTTTCGCCTGTATTTTATTGATAATGATGTGGGCCTTCTCAAGCATAGTATTTTTTGTTGCCGACTCCATTGCGAAATCCAGGGCATGAAATTCTATCCCTGCCATGGTTCCGATGTCCAGCACCAACTCGCTAACTTTTTCTGAATTAGCCTTTTTGGCCTCGTTTTCGGCAATTTCAATAATGCTTAGTGCAATGGAAAATTCGTGCATCTACCTTTATCATTTGCAATTAAGAAACAAAAATAATTCTATATCCTTCCGGGATAAACTTTTAATGCTTCTTCCAGAACTTTTACGGAACTTTTTAAGTCGTCAACCTTTAGAACATAACTTATTCTAACCTCATCTTTTCCTCTGCCGGGGCTGGAATAAAATCCTGTTGCGGGGGCCAGCATAACGGTTTCGTTATTATAGTTGAAGTCTTCGAGCAGCCATTTGCAGAACTTATCCGAATCGTCGATGGGTAATTTTGCAACCACATAAAATGCTCCTGATGGATTTGGGCAATATGCACCTTCTATTTTGTTAATACCTTCCACAACTGCATTTCTTCTGGCCAGATATTCCTTTTTTACATTTACAAAATATTCATCAGGAGTGTCAACAGCAGCTTCTGCAGCAATTTGTCCGAATGAGGGAGGACTTAAGCGCGCCTGAGCAAACTTAAGAGCAGTGGACATCAACTCCTTATTTTTTGATGCCATCCAGCCAATACGTGCCCCGCAGGCGCTATAACGTTTCGAAACAGAGTCTATCAAAATAACATTATCTTCTATACCTTCCAGATACATAGCCGAATAATGAACTTTACCATCATAGGTAAATTCACGATATACTTCGTCGGCAATCAGGAATAAATTATGTTTTTTAACGATATCCCTTAAGGTTTCCAATTCCTCTTTCGAATACAAATATCCAGTTGGATTATTTGGATTACAAACAAGTATAGCCTTGGTTTTTGCTGTAATATTTTTTTCAAATTCCTCAATTGGAGGCAAAGCAAAACCAGTTTCTATGGAAGAAAATATTGGTGTTACATTTATGCCTGCATTCTTGGCAAAACCATTATAATTGGCATAAAATGGTTCGGGAATTATAACCTCATCCTCTGGATCCATTATCGATTGGAAAGCAAAAAGCAAAGCTTCTGATGCACCTGCTCCAACAATTATTTCTTCAGGATCAAGATCAATATTTACGGTTTTATAATATTCCGAAAGTTTTCTCCTCAAGGAGATATTTCCCGCAGAATGACTATAAACCACAACCTCATCCTTAAAGTTTTTAACGGCATCCAATGCCACTGCAGGAGTTTCAATATCGGGTTGCCCAATATTTAAAAGATGTACCTTAACTCCTTTTGCTTTAGCATTTTCTGCAAACGGAACTAACTTTCTGATGGGAGATTCCGGCATGGATTTCCCTTTGGCTGATATATTCAACATAATGTGTTTGTTTGAATGTGAACGAATACTATTTCTTGTCGTTTAAAGGAGCCGATCCCATACTTGTAGGCTTTTCAGGAAGCGCTTCTTCAGGTTTTGGAATTACTTTTCCTTTAATTCTTAAAATAACAGTTTTGGAGTTTGAATATACAGTTACCGACTTATTGAATGATCCGGCTTTGTGAGTATTATATGTTACTTTTATTTCATTGGTTTCACCGGGAAGAATAGGCTCTTTTGGCCATGAAGGTACAGTACATCCACATGAAGATCTTGGTTTTGACAGTATTAATGGTTCATTGCCTTCGTTGGTGAATTCAAATTTATATGTTCCATCACTATGTAAATATATTTCACCATAATCATGAGATGTAGTTTTAAATTTGATTTCAGGGCCATTCTTTTTAGCAGTATCTTTATTATCAGTTGCTTTGTCCTGCGCTTGAAGGGTAAATAAACCCATCATTAAAATTGCTGCAATTACTAATTTTTTCATTTTGTTATTTTTTTTAAAATGATTATTGAACGCCAAAATTAATAATACTTATAATAAGCTGAATAAATTATTAAGTATTTTTAAAAATAAACTACCTGATATGTCTGCGCATAGTTTGTGATTCGCTGTAATCAGCTAGTGTTCTGGATTTTAGGAATTGAACAAAATTTTGCGTCATTTCTATTGTAAGTCTGTCGAAAACACAATTTCCAAAGGGGCATACTTCGTGATCAATTGGACATTCTGCCACTGTTATTTTTCCTTCTATAGATTCGTAAATCTCAAGCATTGTAATTTCATTGGGCTTTACTTTTAAGAAAAACCCTCCCGAAGGACCCCGATTAGAGCCCAAATAGCCTTCTTTGACAAGTTTTTGCAAAACCTTGGCAACATGAAATTTAGAACTCGAAATAGCCTTGGCTATTACATTTACATTCACCTGACCGCCTTTGTCATTGGAAATAATTATCATGCTGTGAAGAGCAATTGTAACCGCCTCGGTAATATTTAAAACTTTAGCCATATATTTAAGTATTCAATCACCAAAATTACTAATTATTTCTATTGCCTGCTATTACTGCGATTAATTGAATGAATTCTAAATAATTTAAATTTTAGTAACAATAATTTTTCATTTATAATTTATATCGATAATAAATTATTTTTGTAAAAAATACTGATAGTGACAAACTTTTTAGTAATACTTCAACAGGGGCTTGTAATTACATTTTTTGTGCTGGCAATGATGCTGGTGATAGAATATTTGAATATCCTTTCAAGGGGTAATTGGAGTAAGAGTCTGGAAAACAGTCCGGCCAAACAAATTATTTTCGGTGCTTTATTGGGAGTAATTCCGGGTTGCCTGGGTGCTTATTCTGCAGTTTCTCTTTATCTGCATAACATAATAAGTACAGGTGCATTGGTAGCAACCATGATAGCCTCTTCCGGCGATGAAGCCTTTTTTATGTTCTCAGTAATTCCCGACAAGGCCATTTTAATACAATTTGTATTGTTTATCGTAGCGATAATCGTCGGTTTTATGGTTAATGCATTTTATAAAAAGCGGCTTTTTAAATATCCTGAAAAACATTTGCACATCCATAAAATGGAAACCGATTGCATTTGTTTCGACTTTAAAGAAATAATCTCACAACTAAGGAGAATATCCCTTCTCAGGCTAAGTTTGTTGATAGGATTAATCCTGGTGCTGGCTTTCTTTATTTATAATTTAATAGAAGGTCATCACGATCATGAAGAATCTGCACATTTGATTCTAAATCAGCATGATCACCCGCTTTGGATAAGCATTACTTTTATAGTGGTTTTATCAATTTCGTTTTTAATTGTGCTAACAGTAAACGATCATTTCCTCAAGGAACACGTAATGAATCATATTGTTAAAAAACACTTCCTGAGAATTTTTCTATGGACATTTGGCACCTTGATTATGCTTTCCATACTTGAATCGTATATCAATCTGGAAGAAGTAATAGGCAATAATCTGTTTCTCGTATTAATAGCAGCCGTATTGATAGGAATAATTCCCGAATCGGGTCCGCATATGGTATTTGTATTGCTCTTTGCCAACGGAACTGTTCCCATTAGTATACTAATCGCCAGTTCTATTGTTCAGGACGGACATGGTAGTTTGCCGCTTTTAGCAGAATCACCTAAGAGTTTTGCTTTCATTAAGTTAATTAATATTGCTGCAGGTTTTATTGTTGGAAGCGCAGGATTACTTCTGGGATTTTAATTGCCATTAAACAAATTTCATAAATTTGCCATCTGAATAATTGATATGGAATGATGAATATTAGCAAAGAAATAGATCAGTGGAACGAACAATTGGTTAATTCAACAGCCGAAGAAATTATCGCATTTTTTACTTCAAAATTCAAAGATAAAATTGCATTGTCCTCCAGCTTAGGTGTGGAGGACCAGGTTCTTACGGAAATCGTTAGCCGTGTTAGTCAGGAAACCGAAATTTTTACTCTCGATACGGGAAGGTTATTCCCTGAAACCTACGATTTAATTGATCTTACTTCTAAAAAATATAAAAGGCCCATTAAAATTTATTTCCCTGATTCTAAGGAAGTTGAAGAGATGGTATCCCTAAAGGGTATAAACTTATTTTACGATAGTATCGACAACAGAAAATTATGCTGTGGAATAAGAAAGATACAACCATTAAAAAGAGCTTTGAAAGGATTGGATGCCTGGATTACCGGCCTGCGAAGAGAACAGTCGGTTACACGCACCAATATGAATATTGTTGAGTGGGATGAAAGCAATAATTTGTTAAAAGTTAACCCGCTTATTAACTGGACTGAAGAAGATGTTTGGGATTATATTACAAAGAATAATGTTCCATACAATAAATTGCATAAAAAGGGCTTTGCAAGTATTGGCTGTTTACCATGCACAAGAGCCATAGAAGATGGAGAAGATGTGCGCGCAGGACGATGGTGGTGGGAAAATCCGGAAACCAAAGAATGCGGACTGCATGTGAAATAATTCCCTTGTGCACATTTATTAAAGTGCTATTCTGAATTAACTACACTTATTTATGAATCGTCAGATAATCCGCCTAGCAATACCTAATATTGTTACAAATATTACGGTACCGCTATTGGGTTTGGTTGATATGGCCTTAATGGGGCATTTGCCAAATCCAATTTTTATTGGAGCAATAGCTTTGGGCTCGGTGGTATTTAATTTGGTTTATACCGGATTTGGCTTTTTGCGGATGGGAACCACAGGATTTACTTCTCAACTGTTTGGTGCCCATAATAAACCCGGGCTAAATCTCATTTTATGGCGATCTGTACTTACTGCAGGAGCAATTGGCTTATTACTCATTATTTTACAAAAACCCATTGAGTTTGTGGCCTTTAGCATACTCGATTCCAGTGAGGATGTGATAGTTCTGGCAAAAGAATACTACCTTATACGAATATGGGCTGCACCGGCAACTCTGGGGTTGTATGCCTTTTATGGCTGGTTCCTGGGGATGCAAAATTCCAGACCGCCAATGATAATAGCCATAACCGTTAATGTGATAAATATTTTACTGGACTTTATTTTTGTTTATGCCCTGGATTATAATTCTGCAGGTGTTGCTTTTGCAAGTGTTATTGCTCAATATTCCGGACTTGTTCTTGCAATATTATTTGTGCTGTATAAATATACAGACTATGCAAAAGCCCCTGCTTTAAAATTAATCATGAAAGCCAGTGAACTTAAAAAGTTTTTTAAGGTTAATACCGATATTTTTTTCAGAACCATAGCCCTGATGTTAAGCTTTACATTTTTTACCTATACTTCTGCAAATATGGGCGATAATGTGCTGGCAGTTAATAGTTTGTTGATACAGTTTTTCTTTATCTTTTCTTATTTTGCCGATGGATTTGCCTTTGCAGGAGAAGCCCTTAGCGGGAAGGCATATGGTGCTGATAATAATAGCCTGCTTTCAAAAACCATTAAATATTTGTTCTTTTGGGGTGGTGTATCGGCATTGGTATTTTCATTATTGTATTTTGCAGCCTACGATATTATTCTGAAATTCCTTACCGATAATAATGAACTTATCGTACTTGCCGGAGAATTTAACTGGTGGGTTGTATTATTGCCAATTACCACCTTTGCCGCATTTATTTGGGATGGAATATTTATTGGTCTTACTGCCTCAAGGCAGATGCTTATAGTTATGCTAATTTCAATATTTGGATTTTATTTTCCGGCCTATTATCTGAGTTCAAATTTACTTGATAACCATAGCCTTTGGTTCGCCATGAACCTGTTTATGGCTGCCAGAAGTTTATTTATGTGGCTATTCTCAAAAAAAATGCTAAAAAATATCAACAATTAAACTATTTCGTAAACATCACTAAACCAATTAATTGAGTAAACTATTTCCTTGTTTATTTAGGAAATCTGCGGCTCTAGTGTAAAATATTTAGTACTTTGTGTTGCATAGTACTAAATTATGCATTATATTTGCTCAATAATTTAAAACTATAGATATGAAACTGGAAAAAACCACAGCACAAATGAGAAGAGGAGTTTTGGAACTCTGTGTGCTATCGGTTATATCCGACAAGGAAGTTTATACTTCTGATATAATCGATACCATGAAAGAGGCAGAACTTATTGTAGTTGAAGGAACTGTATATCCTCTTCTAACTCGTTTAAAAAACGATGACATATTAAAATATAAGTGGGAGGAATCAACTTCAGGTCCGCCACGCAAATATTATAGTCTTACAGAAAAAGGTAATGAAATATTAAAGCAACTTAGAGAAAGTTGGGATGGGTTAAACAAATCGGTTACTAAACTCTTAAATAAAAAGTAAAATGAAAACAACAACTAACATAAATATAAACGGAATTAGTTTCACTCTTGATGAGGATGCTTATCAATTATTAAATGAATATATGATTTCGCTGAAATCGCATTTTAAGAACAAAAAGGGTGGGAAGGAAATAATTAGCGATATAGAGGCTCGCATAGCCGAGTTATTTCAAAATCTGCTAACAGGAACTAAACAGGTTATTAATCTGGAGGATGTGAAAAAAGTTAAGAGTCAGTTGGGGCAACCCTCTGATTTCGAGTCGGAAAATGAAGAAGAGGCCTATGATTATAGTTATGACGGAACCCGAAAACGACTGTATCGGGACATTAGTGACCGAATGATAGGTGGAGTTTGTTCAGGTTTGGGTGCATATTTCCATGTGGATACTACCTGGGTACGACTGGCATTTGTAATTGCAATAATTTCAGGTGTAAGTCCTTTTATTTATTTGATATTATGGATAGTAATTCCTCCTGCAATTACTGCAACAGAACGTTTGGAAATGCGAGGGGAAACGGTAAATATCTCTAATATTGAAAAGGCTATCAGAGAGGAACTGAGTGAAATTCGTGATAAAGTTGATGATTTAGCCGGACAGGCAAGAGATAAGTTCAGAAGGAAAAAGAAATAAATTATATCGAAAATAATCAAGACCATAATGTTTCAGCCGGCCTCTTTTTATCAAATTCTGAATAGAAACGAAAACTTAGAAAGAAATCCGCCTATGGCGGACGAAGGAAATCACTCTTTCGTCTTAGTTTTTGTGAATATGAAGGATGCAGATAAAAATAAGCCTTGACTTTTTGCGCCACCGCTAAAGCTTTAGCGCACGCGGTTGTTTCGTTTTTGTGTCAAGACAAATACGAAGTATTCATGAGTTCCTATAAATATTTACAAGCACGAATAAAAATGAAAAGCCTTTCCGGCTTGAGGAAAATAGGGAATAGTTAAAGATAAGTAATCAATATTTTTGTATTGTTAATCTGATTTTTCTAGTTTAAATTTAAAAAAATGCTTTAGACAAATAAATCAATATTTAATATTTCTCAATATTTGTTCATAATCATACCTTAGGTCTTCATGCAGTTTAGGCATAGTTTTTCTTATGCCTTGTAACTGCTTGAGCAGGATATTTTCCAAAGCAATGTTGTTTCTTATGCTCGGCTTAAAACCAGCTAATTTTATACAAAACCAAATTAAAATCTCCACTTCAGTTTGCTTATTCAGCGAATATCGAATACGGGTTTTAGCATGACGAAGAATTTTTCTTACACTCTTTTTAATATAATAGTATGATGAAGTATTAATCTCCTCAAACATATTATTTATTTCTTCCTTAACGCTTTCAACATAAGCATTCTCATCTGCTGACTCAAATAGAATATAAGTCAGCAATTCTTTGTTTTCCTTTTTAAATCTTGCTAAACGCAGAATAGTTTCCTTAAGTTCCAAAGCGGAACGATCACCTAATTCACGTTTTATTTCAATTACCGAGGCTGTTTTCACAAATATTTAATCTCCTTTTGTTGCAAAAATAGGATATTAAAATCTTCTTTTGGAAACTTTAAAATGTTTTTGAAGTATGAAATCGATTATTTAGTTTTTAGAGGACTGATAAACAGGCTATTATATAGGTATTGATGAGTCTCATAAATAATTGAATATGAAATTTTTCTCCTTAAAATATCATTATATCAAGTCCGTCAAATCCATTAGATTTTCCTAAATTTGCCGATTAATAAAAACCGAAAATTATCAGGATTTATGAAACAACTTATTGAATGCGTACCAAATTTTAGCGAAGGCAGGGATATGTCTGTTATAAAGCAGATTACCGATGAAATGGAAAAAGTTGAAGGTGTAAAACTACTGGATGTTGATCCGGGTGCAGCAACCAACAGAACGGTTGTTACCATAGTTGGTGGCCCTGAAGAAGTAATAGAGGCTGCTTTTATTGGAATTAAAAGGGCATCACAGCTTATCGATATGCGTCATCATAAAGGCGAGCATCCACGTTTTGGTGCCACCGACGTTTGTCCACTTATTCCGGTGGCAAATATCAGCATGGAAGAAACAGTTGAATATGCCCGTAAGTTAGCTGAAAGAGTTGGAGGTGAGTTGGGAATTCCGGTTTTTTGTTATGAAAATGCAGCCTTTACCGATGTGAGAAAAAATCTTGCTAATTGCCGTTCCGGTGAATATGAGGCTTTGGCCGACAGAATAGTTACCGATGACTGGAAACCTGATTTCGGACCAAATGAATTTACTCAAAATGTAGCTCAAAGTGGTGCAACAGCCATAGGAGCAAGAGATTTTTTAGTTGCTTTTAATGTGAACTTAAATACTACCTCTACTCGTCGAGCCAATGCCATAGCATTCGATGTTAGAGAAAGAGGAAGAACCAAACGTGAAGGAAATCCCATAACAGGTAAGATAGTTAAGGATGAAAATGGTAAACCTGTAATGATTCCCGGTTCATTGAAGTCAGTTAAAGGAATTGGCTGGTTTATTGAAGAATATGGTGTTGCTCAAATTAGCATGAACCTTACAAATATAAGCATAACGCCAGTCCACATTGCTTTTGATGAAGTTTGTAAAAAAGCAAATGCAAGAGGCATAAGAGTTACCGGCTCTGAACTTGTTGGTCTTATCCCTTTGAAGGCGATGCTTGATGCGGGAAAATATTTCTTACGCAAGCAACAAAGATCAGTTGGTGTTGATAATGATGAACTTATAAAAATTGCCATTAAGTCGATGGGACTTGATGAATTAAAGCCATTCAATCCCAAAGAAAAGATTATTGAATATTTGTTGGAAGAGAATTCCAATAAACTGGTGGATATGACTGTTACGGGCTTTGCCAACGAAACAGCCTCTGAATCACCTGCTCCGGGGGGTGGTTCCATTTCGGCTTACGTTGGCTCCTTAGGAGCCTCCCTGGCCACCATGGTTGCCAATCTGTCTTCTCACAAGCGTGGCTGGGATGAAAGATGGGAAGAATTTTCAGAATGGGCAGAGAAAGGCCAGAATATAAAAGATCATTTATTGCATTTGGTTGATGAAGATACTAATGCCTTCAATAAAATTATGGATGCCTTTGGTTTGCCAAAAAAGTCTGATGAAGAGAAGAAATTGCGCCAGCAAGCCATAGAAGATGCCTCCAAATATGCAATGGAAATTCCATTTAAGGTTATGGAAGTTTCATTAAATTCCTTTGAAGTAATAAAAGCAATGGCTGAGGTAGGAAATCCAAATTCTGTTTCCGATGCAGGAGTTGGTGCGCTATGTGCCTTAACAGCAGTTGAAGGTGCTTATCTCAATGTAAAAATTAATGCCGGAGGTATCGACGACAAGAAATTTACTTCTGATTTAGTAGATAGAGGAGCGGAAATTGCCAAATCCGCTAAAAAATTAAGAGATGAGATAATTACAATAGTAGATGAGAAAATTGAGAAATTGTAATTTGATAATTTTTTTCCTGCTGATAAAAACATATGATGGATAGTTTTACTACAATACTTCTGTATTTTACTTCCTTTTTAACTTTGATGAATCCCATGGGGATTATGCCGGTTTTTTTAAGCAAGACATCAAACTTATCAAAAAGGGAAAGGAGAAAAACTGCAATAAAGGCTGTTATTACGGCCACTGCTGTTCTCATGTTGTTTTCCTTTGGAGGCGAATATCTTTTTAAATTTTTTGGAATCTCAGTTGCAGGACTAAAAGTAGTGGGAGGTGTTTTATTCTTTATAATGGGTTATGATATGCTTAATGCCAGGCTCAGCCCCATGAAAATAAAGGAAGAGGATGTGGATAATTACGTTGATGATATTTCCATTACACCACTTGGAATTCCTATGATAGCAGGCCCCGGAGCAATTACAAATGCCATTGTTCTGATGGGTGAGAGTCCTGATATTGGAGGGAAGATGATAGTAGTAATTTCCATAATTTTGGTTTCCGTAGTACTTTTAAGTGTTTTATTAGGTGCTGTGGGTATTACGAAGTTTTTAGGGGACACTGGAAATAAAATTATGATGAAATTAATGGGTCTAATTGTTATGGTAATAGCCGTGGAGTTTTTCTTCTCGGGTATAGCGCCTTATATTCAGGCAATTATGGCTAATTAAAATTAATCAAAAAATATTTGGTTTTTAACTCAAATGTTGATATTTTTGCCGACCGAATTTTAAAGCGATAAAGAAATGGCCAAAAAGACTAAAGACGCCAGGATACAAGTAATATTGGAATGTACAGAGCATAAAGAGAGCGGTATGTCAGGTACATCAAGGTATATAACTACCAAGAATAAGAAAAATTCACCAGGAAGAATTGAACTTAAAAAGTACAATCCTATCCTTAAGAAAATGACATTACACAGAGAAATTAAATAAATTGAACCATGGCTAAGAAAGTTGTTGCATCACTACAATCATCCGGAAAAGATTTTGCAAAAGTAATACGTATGGCAAAATCACCTAAAACAGGTGCTTATACATTTAAAGAAGAAGTAGTTCCTACTGATCAGGTAAAAGATTATTTTTCTAAAAAATAATTTTAAAAACATATAAGATCAATAATGGGCTTTTTCCTAAAGTATGAGGGAAAAGCCTTTTTATTTTTAACTTATAAATAATATGGGACTTTTTTCAGTATTTTCGAAAAAGAAGCAAAAGGAAGAACTCGAGAAGGGTATCGATAAAACCAAGCAAAGTGTATTTGCCAAGATATCGAAGGCTGTTGCCGGTAAATCCAAAGTTGATGATGAACTCCTTGATAATCTGGAAGAAGCCCTGGTTACCTCTGATGTGGGCGTAAAAACCACGCTGAAAATCATTGAACGTATCGAAGAGCGTGTTTCCCGCGATAAGTATTTAGGTGTTGATGAGTTGAATACAATGCTTAAAGAGGAAATCGTTGAATTACTCGAAGAAAACAATAGCGGCGATGGTGCCGATTTTGATCTTCCTGCTGATAAGAAACCGTATGTAATTATGGTTGTGGGAGTTAATGGAGTTGGAAAAACTACTACCATTGGAAAACTTGCCTACAACTTTAAAAAAGTTGGTAAATCAGTTATATTAGGTGCTGCCGACACATTTCGTGCTGCTGCCGTCGATCAGTTAATTATATGGTCGGAAAGGGTAGGAGTGCCTATTGTTTCGCAAGGTATGAATGCCGATCCGGCCTCTGTTGCTTACGATACAATAAAATCAGCAATTGCTCAAAATTCTGATGTTGCAATTATCGATACTGCAGGCAGATTGCATAATAAAATTAACCTGATGAATGAGTTGTCCAAAATCAGCAGAGTTATGCAAAAACTCATTCCAGATGCACCCCATGAAATACTATTGGTTTTAGATGCATCTACCGGACAAAATGCCATTGAACAAGCTCGTCACTTTATTGCTGCAACAGAGGTTAATGCCATTGCACTTACCAAACTTGATGGTACTGCAAAAGGCGGCGTTGTTATCGGAGTTAGCGATCAATTTAAAATTCCGGTAAAATATATCGGCGTAGGCGAGAAAATGGAGCACCTGCAGATTTTTAATCGTAAAGAATTTGTAGAAAGTCTTTTTGAATAGAAAATATTGAAAAGTCGGCAGTTTTCAGTCTGCAGTTATCAGTCTGCAGTCTTCAGTCATCAGTCATCAGTCTGCATTTTACAAATTACTACCCAACTGCAAGTGTCCAATCACCCTACCTTCATTTCATTACTGCCTTCAAACTAATAATTACGGCAGTCAAGCCGGCAGGCAGGCAATGTCTAATGACCAATCACCAATGACCAATGACCAATCACCAATGACTAATGAACCCTG
>JBFFLX010000052.1:0-21395 GCA_041554435.1 Bacteroidales bacterium | reverse complement strand
CACCATCCACCAAATAAATAAGTATCAATTAGTTGTATGCATTGAAATAAAGACTATTTTCGCCGATTATTACAATAGTATAAGGTGTAAGAGGTAAAGCGGGTATTCACAGGCTGCGTAGCCATTCCTTTAGCACCCGTTTTAATTAATCTCCCGGATTTTACACCTTCACAGGCCTTCCGGATAAAAATAATATATGACAACTTTTCAAGAAATTGGTCTACGTGATGAAATAATCATGGCCATAACAGAATTGGGTTTTGAAACTGCAACACCCATACAGGAAAAAACTATTCCTGCATTATTGGAATCGAAAACCGATTTGATATCATTAGCACAAACAGGCACAGGAAAAACTGCTGCTTTCGGATTACCTATCATCCAACAACTGGATGCTGGTTCTAAAACAATTCAGGCAATAATTTTAAGTCCTACCCGTGAATTATGCATACAAATTGCAAAAGATCTGGAAGCCTATACAAAGTTCATGGACAATGTGAAAATACTTGCAGTTTACGGAGGTTCGAGTGTTGATAACCAGGTTAGAACTCTAAAGAATGGAGTTAACATAGTAGTGGGAACACCAGGTAGAACTTTAGACTTAATTAAACGCAAAACCTTAAAAATAAATAATATAAAATGGCTGGTTTTAGATGAGGCCGACGAAATGCTGAATATGGGTTTTAAAGAAGAACTCGACGGTATTTTAGATACTACACCAAAGGAAAAACAAACATTATTGTTTTCGGCTACCATGCCAAAAGAAGTTAGGCAGATTGCTAATAATTATATGAATAATCCTTTGGAGATTTCCGTCGGCAGGAAAAATCTTGGAGCCGACAATGTAAAGCATCTGTTTTATATGGTTAAGGCTTCCGACAGATACTTAGCCTTAAAGAGAATAGCCGACTTTAATTATAATATTTACGGAATAATTTTCTGTAGAACCCGCAGAGAAACCAAGGACGTTGCTGCTAAACTTATTAATGACGGCTATAATGCCGATGCATTACATGGAGATCTTTCGCAAGCACAAAGAGAAATGGTTATGGATAAGTTCCGTAAGCATCATTTACAACTGCTTGTGGCTACTGATGTTGCCGCCAGAGGTCTGGATATTAACGATTTAACTCACGTTATCAATTATAATCTGCCCGACGATCCGGAAGTTTATATTCATAGAAGTGGCAGAACAGGTCGCGCAGGTAAAAATGGTATTTCAATACTAATTGCTCACTCCAGAGAGGGCAGAAGGATTAATGAACTTGAAAAACTGATAGGTCAGAAATTTGAAAAAAGTAATCTTCCCGGAGGTAAAGAGATTTGTGAAAAACGTCTTTATAACCTTATGGATAGTATAGAAAAGATTGATGTTAATGAAGAGCAAATTAAAGAGTTCATGCCTGCTATTCAGAAAAAACTTGAGTGGCTTGATCGTGATGAACTTTTAAAGAGATTTATTTTTGTTGAGTTTAACCGCTTCCTTGAATATTATAAAAATGCGCCCGATTTAAATGTTAGTTCCGAAAAAGGTGAATTCAAAGGGGGTAAAAGAACAGCCAAAGGTTTTAGCAGGTTCTTTATCAATATAGGTTCTAAACATCGTATTAAACCTCAGTTACTTATCGGACTGATAAATGATGAAACCAACACCAAAGGAATTGAAATTGGTAAAATTGAAATTTTGAGAAACTTTTCATTTTTTGAGGTTGACTCAGCTCAGGAAAGTAACATAATGAAAGCTTTCAGTGATGTTAATTATGGTGGTGTAAAAGTTGCTGTTGAAGTTGCTAAAGCTGCTTCAGATGATTCCAGACCTGAAAAAAGGAATAAAAAGTTCAAGAAAAAGAAATTTCGTAAATAATTTAAGGAATATTAAGACGGGGTTAAATAATCGTTAAACCCTTATATTACTAGCTGTAAAGGTGAAAAATATTTAATTTTGTGCCAATGAAAAATTTAAAAATCATTGGCACTTTTTTTTTGTTTTTGTTAGGCGCCAGCCTCTATGCTCAACAAATCAATGTTGTTGATTATGAGCAATTTAAAACCTATCTTCAGAAACAAAATGATACTACCTACGTGATTAATTTTTGGGCTACATGGTGTATTCCTTGTGTGAAAGAACTTCCGGAATTTGAAGAAGTTAATGCCGAAAATAAATCCGGGAAATTTAAAATGATTTTAGTTAGCCTGGATTTTAAATCCCAAATTCAAAAATCACTTATTCCTTTTATAAAAGAAAAAAACCTACAAGCCGAAGTTATTGTTCTTAGTGATCCAAACTCCAATGTGTGGATAAATAAAATAAATAAATCCTGGTCGGGAGCAATTCCTGCTACCATAATTTATAACAAAGATTTTTATTTCTTTCATGAAGGAAGTATGACAAAAAATGAATTAAAAGAAATACTAAATAAAAATATAAAACCATGAAAACTTTACAAATTAAAAAACTAATACTTACAATTACTGCAATACTATTTATTCAAATTTCTTTTGCCCAGGGCTATGAAGTTGGTGATAAAGCAATGGGATTTAAACTTAAGAATGTTGATGGTACTATGGTTTCTGATGCTGACTTCCCCGATGCCAAAGGATTTATAGTAATATTTACATGCAACCATTGTCCATTTTCCGTAGCCTACGAAGACAGGATTATCGCTCTCGACAAAAAGTATAAAAATCAGGGATATCCTGTAATTGCCATTAACCCCAATGACTCAATCGTTGCCCCGAATGATTCATACTCAAATATGATAATTAGAGCAAAGGAAAAGGGTTTTACTTTTCCTTATCTGCTTGATGCTGATCAAAGTGTAACAAAAACTTATGGTGCTACGCGTACACCTCATGTGTTTCTCTTAAAGAAAAATAAAGGGAAATTAATTGTTGAATACATAGGAGCTATCGATGATAATTATGAAGATGTATCCGCAGTTAAAAAAGAATTTCTGAGTGATGCTGTTGAAGCTTTATTAAAAAATAAAAAACCTGATGTAAATTTTACCAAAGCTATTGGATGTTCTGTTAAATTTGCAAAATAATTTAAGGAATGAAAACCATTTTAATAACAGGATCGACAGACGGCATTGGTAAACAAACTGCTTTTGATTTGGCTAAAAAGGGCCATGAAATAATTGTGCACGGAAAGGATGAACAAAGAGGAAACAAAATAGTAAGTGAAATTATTTCCTCCAGCGGAAACTCCAAAATTCATTATGTAAATGCTGACTTAAGCAATTTTGCTGATATTGTGGTACTTGCTGATGAAATAAAACAGAAGTTTCCACAACTGAATGTGTTAATCAATAATGCGGGAGTTTTTGAAACCGAGAAAATAATATTGCCCAATGGTTTTGAAAAAACCTTTATGATAAATCACATTTCGGTTTTTGTTCTCACAAATCTCATATTGGATTTACTAAAGGAAAACAGCAATTCCAGAATTATTAATGTTAGTTCCATGGCGCAGGCATCAAGTATCGATTTTAAAAATCTGAATGGAGAGAAATACTATGATTCTTATAATGCATATTCTGTTTCCAAACTTGCAAATATTCTTTTTACTTATAAATTAAATTCATTGCTTGAGGGCGGTAATCCTACGGTAAATTGTTTACATCCAGGAGTAATTAGTACAAAACTTCTACATATAGGATGGGGTATGGGTGGTGCAAGTTTAAGTCAGGGAGCAGCAACTTCGGTATACCTTGCTGATAGCGATGATCTTAATGAAGTAAGTGGAAAATATTTCGTTAATTTAAATGAGAGAAAATCAGTTGCCATTTCTTATGATAAAAAAGTCCAGAATCGCCTGTGGGAGATAAGTGAAAATATAATGATAACCAATATTAATTAACCAAATAATAATGAGAAAGCATTTGATGTTTATTGCTTTGGCAATAGTTTTATCTTTTACTTCATGCAATATTAAAAGTCCTGAAAATAAAATCGTACACAAAAGTAATCCCAATATCATATTAATGATAGGAGACGGAATGGGATTATCAGAATTGTCGTCAGTGTTTTATTATGGTAAATCTGAATCAAATTTCCTTCGTTTTGAAGAAATAGGATTGATTAATACTTCCTCTGCCGACAACAAAATTACTGATTCTGCAGCTGGAGCCACTGCATTTTCATGCGAAGGAAGAACTTACAATGGATTCATTGGCATGGATGCCGATTCTGTTGCTATTCCAACTGTTGTTGAGTTGCTTTCTAAAATAAATTATAATACGGCCTTAGTAGCAACATCCTCTATAACTCATGCCACACCTGCAGCTTTTTATGCACATGTTAAAGACAGGAATATGCAAAATGAAATAGCTGAGCAGATGGTTAATAGCGATGTTGATTTTTTTGCCGCAGGAGGATTAAAATTTTTCCAAAACAGAAAAGACGGTAAAAACCTGATAAAAAATCTTAGGCAAAAAGGATTTGTAGTAAACGATACTATGAAACATAATTATGAATCGGATAAAAAGTATGCCTATATATTAGCTGATGATGGTATGCTACCAATTTTGAAGGGCAGGGGAGACTTTCTTCCAGATTATACACAGCATGCTTTGGATTACTTATCAGAGTCGGAAAAACCATTTTTTATGATGGTTGAAGGTTCCCAGATTGATTGGGGTGGCCATGATAACAATGCCGATTATTTAATATCAGAAATGTTGGATTTTGATAAAGCTGTTGGTGTTGCGCTTGATTTTGCTGAGAAAGATGGAAATACTCTTGTAATAGTATTGGCCGACCATGAAACGGGAGGATTTACTCTGGCCACCAACAATGGAAATTATAATGAAATTAAACCGGTATTCTCAACTACCAGCCACTCGGCAACATTAGTCCCGGTTTTAGCATATGGCCCTGGTGCTGATATTTTTACTGGCATATATCAAAACTCAAATGTCTTTGATAAAATAATGAGTCTTGCAAGGTAAGTGGCTCTTTGTCAGTATAATATTTGGTATTGATTTGTAGTGAATTATTATTTTATAAAAAAAATTAATTAATAAAGGCAGTGTTTTATTTCTTGTTTATATTTGCCTTTTCTAATAAAAATATTAAGTATGGCTATCGAAATTACAGATGCGACATTTGAATCGCTAGTATTAAAATCAGACAAACCTGTTATTGTTGACTTTTGGGCTGTATGGTGCGGACCATGTCGTATGGTTGGACCAATAGTTGAAGAAATCGGAGCAGAATATGAAGGTAAAGCATCAGTTGGTAAGGTTGATGTTGATCATAATCCTGAAACAGCAAGAAAGTATGGAATCAGAAATATTCCAACAATATTGTTTTTTAAAGACGGTGAAATTGTAGACAAGCAAGTTGGTGCAGTTCCAAAACAAAAATTAGTTGAAAAACTTGAAGCTTTATTATAATTTATTTATATAATTTATAAAAAAAGGCTGTCCATAATTATTAGGGCAGCCTTTTTAGTAAATACTCATAAACTATTAAATGACGGGAAAAATTGAAATAGGGAAAATTGAGAAGTTTCAATCGCTGGAATTTCTTGCTCGTCAGGTAGTTGAAGGCTTTATTACAGGATTGCATAAGAGCCCTTTTCATGGCTTTTCCGTTGAATTTGCCGAACACAGGCTTTATAATCCCGGCGAAACAACCCGCTTTATCGACTGGAAACTTTATGGCCGAACCGATAAAATGTTTGTGAAAAGATTTGAGGAAGAAACAAATCTGAGATGTAGGATAATAATCGATAATTCTTCCTCAATGTATTTCCCAAAAAAAGATAGCCCTGATATTAATAACCCCAATAAAATTGGTTTTTCTGCATATGCTGCTGCTGCCATAATAAACTTGATGAAAAAGCAAAGAGATGCTGTGGGATTAAGTTTATTTAGTGAAGATATCGATGAGTTTACTCAGGAAAAATCTACTCCTGTTCACCAGAAATATTTGTATTCGCTGCTGGATAATTTAATTACTCAAAATAAAGAGTTTAAAGGCCGACAAACTAACATAAGTAAGTCGTTGCATCTGATTGCCGAAATGATACATAAACGTTCTTTGGTAATTATTTTTAGCGATCTTATGGATAACAACAACAGTATCGATGAGGTTTTTTCTTCTTTGCAGCATTTTCGTCATTATAATCATGAGTTAATTTTCTTTCATGTTTATGATAAGAAACTGGAAGAGGAATTGTTTTTTGACGACCGACCTCATAAATTTATAGATCTGGAAACTGGTGAGAATATTAAACTTAACCCCTTGGATATTAGAGAAAAATATTTCAGCCTGACCTCTGAATTCAGAGAAAAACTCAAAATAAAATGTGGTAAATATGGCATCGACTATGTTGAAGCAGACATTAATAAAGGCTTCGAACCCATATTGCTTCCCTATCTTTTCAAAAGAGGAAAACTTTATTAATATTATTTTACTTTGCGAACCTTGCGCTGAACTCCGCGACCTTTGCGGTTAAGAAATAATCAAAGAAATCCTGGTTTTGTAATTTGTGATTTTCGCGTTGGTAGTTTAACCGCAGAGAGCGCAAAGAAGGCGCAGAGGACGCGAAGATTTTTTATATAGGATAATTTGAGTCCTTTACGATTAAGGAATATCCATAATGCACTAATTAACACTAAGTTACTTTACGAACTTTGCGCTGAACTCCGCGAACTTTGCGGTTAAGTATGAACAAAAAACAATTATTTAATGTTCCAAAGCATTTTTTAGTCCTGCTTTGTTGGTTGGTTTAGCAATAATATTTTTGTCTTTATCAAGTATAAAAATTGTTGGAGTTGCATTCACGCCATATTCTGTAACAGTTGGTCCATCCCATCCTTGTAGTTCTGCAATATTGATCCAGTTGTATGAATGAGTCTTTAATGCATCCATTAAATCCTTTTTATACTCATCGATGGATACAGCAATAACTTCCAGTTTATCAGTGTTTTGTGAGTCGTAATATTCATTTAGAACCGGCAGTATCTCAGTGCAATGCGGACACCATGAAGCCCAGAAAATAATAATGGTTCGTTCTGATTTTATATCATAAAGACTAACTTCTTTTTGATTAATATCTTTAACAGAAAAAGCAGGAGCCTTTTTCCCAATGGCAAGTTTTTTTATCATTTCCATTTTGTGCTCAAGACTTTCCTTCTTCTCTGTGTTTACACATAATTCAGAAAGTTGGTTTTGTTCGGCTATATGATTTAATCCCTTCTCAAAACCAATGGCTTCAAATCCTTTAATAAGGAAATCAACAACCCATTCGTATACTTTTTGTTCAACTATTGTATAATTAAAAATACTATCAACAGCAACCATAAGTTCATCCTCTAATTGTTCTTTTGTATATGATGGTTTTTGGTAAAGAGAAAGGTATTTTATGATTTTTGAACTTAAAATATTACTTCTTAAAAGCAAAGTGTCGCTAAAGTCAGTATTGTCGAAGTGATGTTGAATGAGGTATTTCTGTTTTGCATCCTCATTCATACCATAGGGAGCAAAAACCGGCATATCAACTTTTATATATCTGGCAGCCAGTGTATTTTCATTATTGGATATTAATTCATTACTTCTTTCAGTAATGGCTTTTTGCAATTCCTGATAGTAATTCTCGGTATAATTATAGTATTTATCTCCTGGAGGATAACTCATCATAAGTTGTTCGATAACTTCCATCTTATATTGGTTAAACCCTTTGGTGTAGAGATAATCGTACCAAATTAAATTTTCAACCGACTCCACAATTTGTACATTATCCTGGGCAGTATTTCCTGTAGAAACGAAACGTATGTTTTCATTATTATAAAGCAATTCAATTTTTTGATCACTTCCGGTATTTATTGAGTACATTCCTATTGGAGTATCATCATTAAGCGTGAAAGTGAATGATCCGTTTTCATCACAAAATGCCGTATCCACAGTTTTCTGTGACTGACCAATAACCTTAAGCAGATAAACATTTGTGTTCTCCAATCCCGGAATGCTCCCATTTATAGTGTGTTGTGAATAAATATCGTTCAAAAAGCCTAACTGCAGGATTATAAAAATTAATAAAGCGTGATTGATTTTCATACAAATTATTTTTTTGCAAAGATAAATTATTAGCATGGAATTGATATTAAATTTGAATTTTGATTTGAATGTCCTAAATTTGCTCTGATTATAATAGTAATTGGGGATTGAGGATTTCCAAGGTATTTAGAAAAAAACATTTACTTAAACAGAAAGTTTATTATTTCAAATTAATTAATTATCAGGATAATAGACGCTTAATAAATAGCATATGAATTATGTCATCAGGAAGTTCGGAGTATTTTTTGTTCTGATATTCGTATTAAAAATTGTTCATGCACAGGTACCTACCACACAAGATTGTTTGGGTGCCATACCTGTTTGCGATTATATTTATGTTGAGGAATTTACAGCATCAGGAGAAGGAAATTATCCCTTTGAAATCCCCGCTAATCAATCATGCCCAAACCATTGTATGGATGGGGAGAAGAATACTCGTTGGTATACATGGACTGTTATTGAATCAGGTGATTTGCGTTTGACTATTACTCCGGCAACCTTCACAGATGACTACGACTGGGCTGTTTTTGATTTAAGCGAATGGAGTTGTGAAGATATTTACACTCACCCGATACAAATGATGGTAAGTTGTAATGCCGCAGGAGGTGGAGGTTATCAGGGTACTACAGGAATTAGTTCCCTAAATGGAGGTGTTTATTACTGCAATGGTGGTGGACCTACCAATAAATGGAATGTGGACTTGCCAGTTTTTGAAGGTGAATCCTATGTTTTAGTTGTTAGCGACTGGACTCAAACTCCCGGTGGATATACACTGGACTTTTCCAACTCTTCTGCCGTTATTTTTGATGATCAGGAACCATATATTGATCATTTGGGTAATGATGAAATTACTGCCTGTGGAACAAACGAAATGAATATTTATTTTAATGAAAATATTAAATGTAGTTCTATTCAACCGGTTGACTTTAAGTTAGAAGGTCCCGGTGGACCCTATACTATTGATAGTATTTATGGAGAAAACTGTGAACTGGGTGGTGCCAGTGAACGTAATTTTACCATGTATTTTACACCAGCAATAACTCAAGCCGGCGACTATTCTTTAATTATAAAAACCTTTAGTTTCTTGTCTGATCCATGTAATAATTATGCAGTTCCCGATACTATACCGTTCACAATCAATCTTGATACGCCTCTTACTGATGCCGGTGAAGATATAGACATTGCTTATGCCGGAAATGCTACCTTAGATGGTTCGGCAAGTGGTGGATCTGAAGACTTTTCATATCATTGGGAACCTGCTGAATTGCTGAATGATCCTGATATTCAGAATCCTACTACAACAAGCCTAACAGTAAGTACACAATTCATTTTGAATGTAGTCGATAATATTTCTACCTGTGAAGGTGAAGATACTATGTGGGTTAATGTGGTTGGAGGACCACTAACACTTAATGCAACAGTGGATAAAAACGAAGTTTGTAAAGGCGAATTGATAAATCTTAGTGCAATGCCTGAAGGTGGATCAGGAAATTATACTTATGACTGGTCATCCGATCCGGCTGGATTTACATCCACACAACAAAATCCTTCCGATTATCCTACTGAAAGTATTACTTATTATGTGGAGGTTACCGACGGATTTACTACCCTGGAGTCAAGCGTTAATGTTTTGGTTTATCCTACACCTCTGGCTGAAGCCGGAGCAGATATTGATATCGACCTGGGAAATACTGCTACTCTAAATGGAAATGCATCAGGAGGTAGCGGTAGTTATAGTTATCAATGGGAGCCCGCAAGCTGGTTGGAGCAAAATAATATTGCCAACCCTACAACTTTATTGTTGCCACAAACAACTAAATTCACTTTGCTGGTAACTGATAATAGTTCTCAATGTATGAGTGAAACAGATGATATGTTTGTTATAGTTTCCTCAGATGTGCTAAGTGCTACTCCTAATGCCAGTCCTGAAGCCATTTGCTTAGGTCAGTCCACAGAAATAAGTGCAATACCATCAGGTGGAGGTGGAGGCTATGAATTTAGCTGGACTTCTGATCCTGCAGGTTTCACATCAGACCAAAGTAGTTTTACAGTTAGCCCTGGTGTTACAACTACATATAAGCTCCATTTAACTGATCAGTTTGATAATGAGTATGATGGAGATATCACTGTTCAGGTAAACCCATTACCTATAGTTGATTTGATGCCAAGTCAGTACCCCCCTGCTGGTATTGATACTATAAATGTATGTGTTAGAGATACTGTTACTCTTGATGCAGGATTTGATACCGACCCGCCAACAAATACATATTTTTGGAAATCAGATAATTATGAGAATCGTTATATAACTGTGGCAACTACTGGTAGCTGGATAGATTTCCAAACCCATAATGTTGTGGTTACCAATGGTTATACAGGTTGTGTGGATAGCGGTCGGATAACTATAATGTTTGATTTTAATGTTTGTGAAATTTCCGTTCCTGAGCAAAAGGCTAATTTAAACGATGCGATTAAAGTACTGCCTAATCCCAACAATGGTAAATTTTTACTCAATTTTAAGGAAACCGTTACTGATGTTAAATTGAAAATTTATGATATGAGAGGGTCTCTGTTGTATTCGGAAAATATTAATGGTCAGCAGATAGAGGGGTCGAATATTAGTATTGACAGCGGTTTACATGATAATGGAGTTTATATGTTGGTTTTTCAAACAGCTGGAGATTATATTGTAAGGAAGATGATAATTCAAAAAGAGAACACAAAGTAATAGACAAATTATGACAGATTCGGAACAGTGGAAAGATGATGGGAGTCTTAAGAAATCTTTTTATGAAAGTGAACTGGAAAGGCTTCAGGTAGAACTGATAAAACTACAGGAATGGGTTAAGGCAAAAAAACTTAAAGTTGTTATTATTTTTGAAGGAAGAGATGCTGCAGGAAAAGGTGGAGTTATAAAACGAATTACAGAAAAGTTAAATCCAAGGATTGCAAGAGTTGTGGCCCTTGGTACTCCAACGGAAAAGGAAAAAACCCAATGGTATTTTCAAAGATATGTTTCACAATTACCTTCGGCCGGTGAAATAGTTCTTTTCGATCGCTCATGGTATAACAGGGCAGGAGTGGAGCGTGTAATGGGGTTTTGTACAGATGAGGAATACTGGGAATTCCTGCGTTCATGTCCTAATTTTGAGCGTATGTTGATACGATCTGGCATTATTATTCTAAAGTATTGGTTCTCAGTTAGTGAGGAGGAACAGGAGCAGAGGTTTCAGTCCAGATTGCAAGATCCAACCAAGAGATGGAAATTAAGCGATATGGATTTGAAATCGAGGGAGAAATGGGTGGAATATTCAAAAGCAAAAGATGAGATGCTGGCCTATACCGACACAAAATTATCTACCTGGTATGTAGTTGATGCCGACAGTAAGAAGAAAGCCCGTTTAAATACTATACGTCATATTTTATCCATGATAGATTACAAAGACCTTACACCGGAACCCATAGAACTTCCGGAAAGAAGCCATAATAAAGGATATGTGCGACCTCCAATGCAGGAACAGACTTTTGTAAAGGATCATTATGCTGAATGATGGTTATTTAGTTTTTTACTATTCATCGATACCGGTAAAATTGTAACCCATATCTTCGATAGTTTTTTTAATAGATTCTATCTCAGTAGTATTACCATATATTTCCACCTTATTGGTTTGTGGATTGGCAACAGCATAATTAATATCATCCATATTACCCAAGCCCTTTTCTACTTTTGCTTTACACATCTCACAAGTCATGCCTTCAACACCAATTGTCATGGAAGGAATATTCAAACTAAAGTCGGATGTATTTTCTGTTTCTCTTTTCTTCTTCTTAAACCAATCCATAATTTTTATTATATAAACATTTAATAAAAAGGCTATTAAAGCCACCGAACTTAATACATTAAACCAATGCGGAAGTAATCCATGCTCATGAGTACCCATCAACGAAAGAGGTAAAAACCATGCTCCGGGTAGAAATGTATCAATTATATATCCAAACAGCAGCGATCCCACAATAATGGTTGAAAGGTAAACGATAAGGGTTTTCTTACCCAAATTTTTACCAACTACAGTGATAGTTGCTGCATTAGTTGCCGGTCCTGCCATAAGGAAAACCAAAAGTGCTCCCGGGGAAATTCCCTTTAGTAAAAGCACCGCTGCTATGGGGACAGAAGATGTGGCACAAACATAAAGCGGAATACTAACAACCAGCATCATAAGCATTCCTAATAGGCCATCCAGATGGAAATCGGTGAAGAAATTGTCAGGAACGAGTACTGAAATTAAGGCTGCTATTAAAAGGCCAATAATCAGCCATTTAGCAATATCCATCACCATTTCTACGAATGCATAATGTAAAACTGTTCCCAGCGATTTTTTGGGTTTCACAGTTTTTAATTTTTTTCTTTTCTCGGCTTCAGCATCCCTCTCGGCTTGGGTATCAAATTTATTTGCCACAACTCCTCCGCTAATCCCGGTAATAAATGCTGCTATGGGCCTTATTATTGCAAGTGGCAATCCTAACATCGACCAGGTAACCAATATAGAATCAACACCTGTTTGAGGTGTGGAAATTAAAAATGATACTGAGGAACCTTTTGATGCCCCGTTTTTATACAAACTTATCCCTGCCGGTAAAACACCACATGAACATAAAGGAAGAGGAACACCCAGAATACTTGCATTTACAACAGACTTAAAACTGCTGTTGCCCAGGTATTTATTCATTATGTTGGCAGGTAAAAAAACTTTTAATAAACCTGCAAAAAGGAATCCTAAAAGCAGGTAAGGAGCCATATCTGTGGTAAGTTCCCACAAAGCAATAAAATAGTTGTTTATATATTCCATATATGATTGCAAAATTAATTAATAGTAATTTCCAATTGTTAAAAAAATGTTACAATGAAATATAGTTGATGATATCGCTTAAATTAAAATGTTGTGAGGCATCAATTTTTTTTATTCCCAAAATTTTGTTAGCCTTGCCGTATCTTAAATATGAATCCCAGATATGCTGTATATACCAATCGGGAACTTTACCCCATCTCAAATCGTCTTTTTTGCGACTAATAAAAGTTTCTTTGTCGATATAAAGGAAAATGTTCTTGTGGTAAAGGGCTGTAAGTTTATCGCTGTAAAAAGCGAACAAACCCTCCGATATTAGGATGTCATTGTTTTTTGCCTCTCTGCTTATTGCCTGATAATACATTTCATGGTTTATGGATGAAGGATGTTCCCAGTCGGTTAAACCATTTATTTGAGGGATTTTTGATTCGGGTTTTATAAAATCATCCTGACAAAGAACTTTAATTTTATATTTTTTTTCAAGTTCAATCTTTATCAAGTTTGCCAAAAATGACTTTCCGGCATTACTAATTCCACCAATTCCAATTATCATCTCTGACGGATTAATCGTTTGCTTTATCTTTTAATAAAGGAACAAAACTAAAATGACCAAAGTCTTCTTTCGAAATTTCGCCATCTTTTCCTTTAGTAATTTTAATCATCGATTGTACTTTACCATCACCAAATGGCACAACCATTATTCCGCCGATTTTAAGTTGGTGGATAAGGTCTTCAGCAATCTGAGGTGCAGCAGCAGTTATCAGTATTCTGTCGAAAGGGGCAAAAGTTGGTAGCCCTTTGTTTCCGTCACCATAAAATATTTTAGACTGATAGCCCAATTTTTTTAAAAAGGCTTTCGTTCTTACAAATAATTTTTTTTGCCTTTCTATACTAAATACCTTTGCTCCCATTTCTTCCAGAACGCAAGCCTGATATCCTGATCCCGTACCTATTTCCAAAACTTTAAGCCCCTTTTTTAAATCCAGTAATTCCGATTGAAAAGCAACAGTATAAGGTTGTGAAATTGTTTGTCCCGAGCCAATAGGGAAAGGCTTGTCATCATAAGCATACTCTAAAAAGGAGGAGTCTAAAAATAAATGTCTTGGAATTTTATTTATGGCAGATAATACTTTCTCGTCTTTTATACCTTTTTCCCGAATGCTGTTAACCAGCTTCTGACGCATTCCTTTATGCTTATAAGTATCTACCATCAAAAAAAAATCTTAAATTCTAACTATTATTCGGCTAAATTAATAATATTGATGGCATAAAAAATTACCTTTGCGCAAAATTTTTGAGTATGTTAAAAATAGGAGTTCTAGGAGCTGGTCATTTAGGGAAAATTCATATAAAATGTATTAAACAAATACCTGAATACCAATTAGTTGGATTTTATGATCCTGATACAGAGAATGCTGCTAAAGTATCGAAAGAACTGGAATTAAAAAGTTTTGAAAGTACTGAAGCATTAATAAATGAATGTGATGTTGTTGATATAGTAACTCCTACTGTATCGCATTACGATTGTGCTGCAGCAGCAATAAAAAAGTCGAAACATGTTTTTATTGAAAAACCGGTAGTAACTACTCCCGAAGAAGCGAGAAAATTGATTGTTCTTGCTGAAGAAGCAGGGGTAAAAGTTCAGGTTGGTCATGTTGAAAGATTTAATCCTGCTTTTACAGCAGCTAAAGATGAAATTAATGACCCTATGTTTATCGAATCACATCGACTGGCAGAATTTAATCCCCGTGGAACAGATGTTCCCGTAGTGCTGGATTTGATGATTCATGATATCGATATAGTGTTGAGCGTAGTAAAATCAAATTTGAGAAAAGTTCATGCAAGTGGAGTGAATGTTGTTTCCGACACTCCTGATATAGCTAATGCCAGACTTGAATTTGATAATGGAGCTGTTGCCAATTTAACGGCAAGCAGAATTTCCCTGAAAAATATGCGTAAAACTCGCTTCTTCCAAAGAGATGCTTATATTACAGTGGATTTCCTTGAAAAAGTTTCGGAAGTAGTAAAAATGAATGAATTGGATGAAATTCCTGAAGATCCATTCGCCATGATACTCGATTTGGGTGAAAATAAAAAGAAACGTCAGATAATTTTCAATAAACCCGAAGTGAAAGAAATAAACGCAATTGTAGAAGAACTTAAAAGTTTTAAGGACTCTGTAATTAATAATGTAACACCTCCTGTATCTATCCAGGATGGATATATGGCACTTGATGTAGCACAAAAAGTGCTTGAAAAAATCTATGCGAATTCAAATATTATTTAATATTATATTAACATTTGCAATAAGATTAAAATTTCCTCGTTAGATGATAAAACTGCTTTTACGATTGATAAGAAATTTACTTTTAATACGTTTCTCATTTTTAATACTGATAGGCTTCAGTATTATACTTTCAGCCTGTAATAAATTCGACGGTGATATTACGGTACCTGCTTATTTGCAAGTAGATACAGTGTTTTTTGTGACCGATAACGCTTTACAGGGAGATAATTCTCATGAGATAGTTGACCTTTGGGTATATGTTGATGATCAGCAGATGGGGGTTTTTGAATTACCAGCCAAATTTCCTCTTTTATATGAAGGTAAGCATAAAGTGGAGATAAGGGCAGGTATAAAAGTAAATGGAATATCCAGTACCAGAGCACCTTATCCTATGTATAAGCCGATTGTATTTGATAATTTTGAGTTCTTTCCCGACAGTGTTCAAAAATTAAATAATCTAACTTTTACTTATTATAATACAATTTCCTTCCCATGGATAGAGAATTTTGAAAATGGAAATCTTACAATAGAAGAAACACAAAATAGTGATACAAGTATTGTAATAACAAGTCCGGTTAATAATCCGGAAGCATTTCTGAGCCCTAACTCAAAGTATTCAGGTCAAATAAATTTAACAAAAGACAGACCCTATTTTAATGGATGGACTTTTTATACTTATGAATTGCCTGGGTTAGAGTCGCCGGTTTTATTGGAGATGGATTTTAAAACTGATACCTATGTAACCGTAGGTTTGCTGGTGCATTATTCTGGAGGATACGATCCAAAACCACTTGTTATACTCAATCACTCTGATGAGTGGAATCATATATATATAAACCTTACACCAACCGTTAGTCAGTATCCTAATGCAATTGACTTTAAAATTTTGTTTGAAGCAAATATTGAATCAGATGCTGAGTTGGCTAATATATATTTAGATAATATTAAATTGATATACAGAGATAATAATTAATATGAACAGAAGATTACAGGTAACAAAGTATGTTGTTCTAGATTGGCTGGCAGCCCTTTTAGCCTGGAGTTTGTTCTATTTTTTCAGAAAGCAGTGGGAAGTCCCCGATCTTATTCATCATCTCGATCTTATTCTTGATGACCGTCAGTTTTGGCTTGGGATAATTTTAGTTCCATTGATGTGGCTGATGCTGTATGTTATGATAGGTGCTTATCGCAGAATTTTCAGAAAGGCACGTTTAAAAGAACTCGGTCAAACACTTATTATTACCCTGATTGGTGTTACGATTATTTTCTTTGTACTTATATTGGATGATGTTATTTTAACATATAAGTCGTATTATCAGTCGTTTATAACCTTATTCGGACTGCATTTTATGCTCACTTATACCTTCAGACTAATATTAACTACCATTACCGTAAGAAATATACATTCAGGCAAAATGGGGTTTAATACTGTAATTATTGGTAGTAATGGTAATGATTTGAAAACGTATAATGACATTAATAATCAGGAGATTAAGTCTGGTAATAAGTTTGTTGGTTTTGTAAATGTTCACGATAGAAAACATTTTAAAATTGGAAAGTTTATTCCTCATTTGGGTTCATATAGTAATTTAAATCAGTTAATTCAGGAGTATAAAGTTGAAGAAGTAATTATCGCCATAGAGAGGTCGGAAATCGACACCGTTGAACGAATAATTATTGAACTTGAAGAAGCGAATATAATTATTAAGGTTATCCCATTAATGCAGGACATAGTATTTGGTACAGTAAAAGTATCAGGTATTTTCCATACACCTTTAATTGAAATTTCTCCCGATTTAATGCCCGCCTGGCAGCAATCGCTAAAGCGTTTGATAGATGTATTGGCATCAATACTTGCAATTATTATCCTCACACCTTTTTATATTTTTACGGCTATTGGTGTGCGCCTATCCTCGCCTGGTTCAATACTTTTTGCTCAGGAAAGAGTTGGTAGACGAGGAAAGACATTTATGATGTATAAATTTAGGTCGATGTATGAAGATGCTGAAAAATTTGGTCCGCAGTTATCCTCAGACGATGATCCAAGAATTACACCTTTTGGTAAATTTATCAGGAAAGTAAGGTTAGACGAAATACCACAGTTTTTTACAGTCCTTAAAGGACAGATGTCTTTGGTCGGGCCAAGACCCGAACGTCAGTTTTATATTGATCAACTGCTAAAGAGGGCGCCGCACTATCGCCTATTGATGAAGGTGAAACCCGGAATAACTTCCTGGGGACAAGTTAAGTGGGGATATGCATCCGATCTTGATGAAATGGTTGAGCGATTGAAGTATGACATACTTTATATCGAAAATATGTCGCTTGCAATGGACTTTAAAATAATGATTTATACTGTTTTAATAGTTATTCAGGGCAGGGGAAAATAATCATTGGCCATAGAAATATTGTTAACCATAAATTAAAATTCCATTACTCCATCACTCCAGAATAAATTCATTACAATTTTCCTAATTCAATCAGTTGAACAATTACTTCAAGTTGCCTGTCCTCTCCATCGGGATCGTATTTCACTTTGAGATTATAACCCCAAAGCCTCGCAAATGTTTGATAAAAGAAGGCGGTAAATTTGCCCCTTAATTCCTGTACCAGCTCATAGGAAGAGTTTCCGGTTTCTCTGTCGATTAATTTAATGAGTATAAAGCCTTGCGAAAATGTAAGATCTTTTAGTTTATCGCCATATTCCTCGTTAATTTCCTTTTCGGCCTGTTTCATTATTTTTCGCCTTTCCTTATCATTATCAGCATTCTTCAATATAACTTCATACTCACGTAATTTTGCTCCGGCCAGTTTAGCATAGGGTAAAACTTTTTTAACATTTTTGACATATCTGGTAAGTCTTCGTTTTCCCCTTTTGCTTTTTGGGTATTTTAAAAGAAGAACCTCCACTTCATCGAGAGTTACATCTGGTATAGTATCACCATTAATTACAATTGCATTAACAACCTTACCATCAGGCTCTTGCGAGAAGCCAGCGTAAGACAGCAATAGCAATACGATGATTAAATACCATTTCATGGAACAAATAACGGAATTATTTAGGCAAAATTATAATCTAAAATTACAATAAAATTTAAAAATGCATTCCTTATGAAGGGATTCTAAGTTTAATTGCTTTTGATAGAGTTAAGAATGTTTTAGAAACAGAAAAAATTTAATTAAGATTAAAAGATAAGTTATGCTACCCTTAACTTTGATAAACTGTTTTTGTCGAATTTCTTCTTGGCATAAGCCGGTGTAATGGTAAGTTTTTTCGATTTGCCATCGGATGGTAATTCAAACATTGCATCCATTAGTATAGCCTCAATTATTGAGCGTAATCCTCTGGCTCCCAGTTTAAAGTCTATGGTTTTCTCTACAACATAATCAAGCGCTTTGTCGGTGAAATTTAGTTCTATTTCATCCATATCAAACAGTTTTGTGAACTGCTTTACAATAGCATTCTTAGGCTCTGTGAGTATTCTTTTCAATGCATTTTCATCAAGAGGATTCAAATAACTCAAAATTGGAAGACGACCTACTATTTCTGGTATTAAACCAAACTTTTTCAGGTCGGCCGGAGAAATATATTTTAAGAGGTTGTCTTTGTCGATATTTTGGTCGTTAACTCCTGCAAATGAGTAACCAACAACATTTGTTCTCATGCGGGAAGCTATTGATCTTTCAATACCCTGAAATGCTCCACCGGCAATAAATAAAATATCCTTAGTGTTTACAGTAATAAGTTTTTGCTCAGGATGTTTACGCCCTCCCTGGGGAGGAACGCTAACATTGGTGCCTTCCAGTAGTTTCAATAATGCCTGTTGAACTCCTTCGCCTGATACATCACGTGTTATCGACGGATTATCACTCTTACGTGCAATCTTATCTATCTCATCAATAAAAACTATTCCTCTTTCTGCAGCTTCAACATCATAGTCGGCAGCCTGAAGGAGTTTTGTAAGTATAGTTTCTACGTCTTCTCCTACATAACCGGCTTCAGTAATAACTGTAGCATCGGCAATGGCAAAAGGAACATTGAGCATTTTGGCTATAGTTCTGGCAATTAATGTTTTACCGGTTCCCGTTTCACCAACTAAAACTATATTCGACTTTTCTATTTCAACATCATTATCATCAGTTAACTGAGTAATTCTCTTATAATGATTGTATACGGCAACTGAAATTACCCGTTTTGCTTCCTCCTGACCAATTACATATTGATCGAGGAAACTCTTAATTTCCACAGGTTTTTTTATTTCTGTAGAAAAGTCATTAGCATCGAAAGAGCCTTTCAGTTCTTCTTTCAGAATAAGGTTAGCTTGTTCTATACAATTATTACAAATTTGAGCATGAATACCTGTTACCAATAATTCGGTTTCAGTTTTTTTTCTGCCACAAAAAGCGCAATATTCGTCTTCCTTTTTCTTTGCCATGCTATTATACTTTGTTTATCTATTGCTTATGCTTAATAAGAACCTCGTCGATCATACCATATTTTTTGGCTTCTTCAGCGGTCATCCAATAATCACGGTCAGCATCAGCCCATATTTTCTTATAGGTTTGCTTGGAGTGATTTGCAATTATTTCGTAAAGTTCTTTCTTAAGTTTTTGAATTTCTCTTGCGGTAATTTCTATATCAGAAGCTTGTCCCTGAGCGCCACCCATTGGTTGGTGTATTAATACCCTGCCATGTTTAAGTGCAGTACGTTTTCCTTCGGTACCTGCACATAATAAAACAGCACCCATCGACGCTGCCATTCCTGTACAAATGGTTGCTATGTCAGGAGTTATATATTGCATTGTATCGTAAATTCCAAGGCCTGCATAAACTGATCCGCCGGGAGTATTAAGATATATTTGAATGTCGCGTTTTGCATCTATGGATTCAAGAAAAAGTAATTGAGCCTGGATGATATTTGATACATAATCGTCAATTGGTACCCCAAGAAAAATAATTCTGTCCATCATTAATCGAGAGAAAACATCCATCTGAGCTACGTTCATCTGGCGTTCTTCAATAATGGTAGGGGAGATGTAATTACCGTAAACGGAACTATATTTATCTAATGTTAAACTACTAATGCCGTGTTCTTTAACTGCGTAGTTTCTGAATTCTTTACTGCTATTCATGTCAAATTTATTTAGTGTTTGAAACAATCTCCGAAAATTTCTTCGAATCTACTTCTTTTTCTTTAAACTTGATGTTCTCTTTGAAAAGTGTAATATATTTTTCGTCAAGTATATCGTTATAAATACGTTGGCTTTCTTCTTTATTTGCTAAAACAGAATCAATTATACCTTCTACCTGATCGCCCATGGCTCCCATATTTCCCATCTGAGTGAAATATGATCTTACTTTGTCTCTTACTTCTTCGTCTTCAACTTTAACTTTTTCGCCGTGAGTTTCCATTATTTTCGACTCAATAATCTGCCATTTCATTGTTTTGGCATAACTATCGTACTGAGTGTCAATTTGTTCCTGAGTTATCTTGCCCTGGTTGCTCTCTAGTAACCATCTTTTCAAAAACTCATCTGGAAGACTTACATCTGCAAGTTCTATAAGTTTATTGATAGTGTCGGCTAAAAACTGACGATCGGTATCACGACTATAATGTTTGCTTAATTCCTCTTTCATTTTAGCAGTGAATTCCTTCTCCGTTTTAATTTCGTCGTTAGGATAAACTTTCTTAAATAAATCTTCGTTAATTTCTGCCTCTTTAACAAGTATTACCTTATTAATTGTAAATTCATAGTCGCTGTTAACTGCATCATTTTCTTCATGACCTAAGCCTAGTAAATGTTGCACTTTATGCTCATCTTTAAAGGCTTTCATAGGATTGAAAACAACTTTGTCGTCAATTTTCTTACCTGTAAATTTACTAATTATAGTTTTCAGTTTAATATCTGAAATATTAAAGAATGAAGTATTTTCAACTCCTCCTTCTATAATATTGCCTTCTTCATCAACTTGTGTAAATTTACCCTGAAGTGAATGCTCTTCCTCAGCTTTCTCAGGATATTCTTCTTCACCAAATCTAACTTTCACATCCTTAATCGCATTATCAAGCATTTCTTTTTCGATCTTGATATTGTAATATGGCACTGATATTTTATCGTTTAATTCGATATCAACCTCAGGTGAAGTTGCAATGTCGAAATAAAAATCAAAATCACTTTGAGTGTCGAAATTAATTTGT
>JBFFLX010000051.1:0-21442 GCA_041554435.1 Bacteroidales bacterium | reverse complement strand
CCTGAGCGTCAATTTTGGCTTAGTGAGCTGCCTTCGCGATCGGTGTTCTGTAGCATATCTAAGCATTTCACCGCTACATGCTACATTCCGCCCACTTCAACCAAATTCAAGACTTCCAGTATCAATGGCAGTTCCGGGGTTGAGCCCCGGGATTTCACCACTGACTTAAAAGTCCGCCTGCGCACCCTTTAAACCCAATGAATCCGGATAACGCTTGCACCCTCCGTATTACCGCGGCTGCTGGCACGGAGTTAGCCGGTGCTTATTCTTTAGGTACCTTCAGCTCCGTTCACGAACGGAGGTTTATTCCCTAATAAAAGAAGTTTACAACCCATAAGGCTGTCATCCTTCACGCGGCATGGCTGCGTCAGAGTTGCCTCCATTGCGCAATATTCCTTACTGCTGCCTCCCGTAGGAGTCTGGTCCGTGTCTCAGTACCAGTGTGGGGGATCTTCCTCTCAGAACCCCTAGACATCGTAGTCTTGGTGAGCCGTTACCTCACCAACAAACTAATGTCACGCATGCCCATCATTAACCGCCGGAGCTTTAAACATAAAAGGATGTCCTAAAATGTTATTATGGGGCATTAATCCCGATTTCTCGGGGCTATTCCCCAGTTAATGGTAGGTTGCATACGCGTTACGCACCCGTGCGCCGGTCGTGTATTCACCGAAGTGAACCTTACCCCTCGACTTGCATGTATTAGGCCTGCCGCTAGCGTTCATCCTGAGCCAGGATCAAACTCTTCGTTGTATAAAGTGTTTTGAAAATTATTATGCTTTCGAGATCCCGGCAAGATTTAACTAAAATTTTAGTCCTGTTAAAATCAAAAATGAAATAACAGGGGCTTTTTAATATGTGTTCCTTACTACTTGGTTTCAATATGTCTATGAACTAACCCGTAAACGGGCTCTTATGTATCAATTTTTATTCCCTCGAAAGGGACGGCAAAAGTACAACATTTTTTTTAATGGCAAACAATAATTAAAAAAAAATATTATTTTTTTTTCTCTTTTTTATCTGCTCTATTAAACCTCTGATTTACGAAAAAAATTTGGCTGAACTTTTCTAAAAAATGTGTGCTATTACTTTCAATGAACATTTGCTGTTAAAAGCGGCTGCAAAAGTAATCACTAATTTTTATCCTGCAAGCCTTTTTATGAAAAAAAATCAATATTTTTTATTTATTTTTTAAGGGCTTGTAAATCAGGATATAAATAATAAAAAAAAGTCGTTTTCTCTCTAAAGAAAACGACTTTAACTGTATTATTGATTAAGATTTATTTATTTTTTTAAGAATGGAAATCCTTTTCCAAGGTAAATTGCAGAGTCGCCAAGTATTTCTTCAATTCTTAATAATTGATTATATTTTGCAATTCTGTCGGAACGACTTGCAGATCCTGTTTTTATTTGACCTGTATTTAAAGCTACAGCCAAATCTGCTATAGTAACATCTTCAGTTTCTCCTGAACGATGGCTTATAACTGATGTATAACCATTAGACGTTGCCATACTAACAGCATCAATTGTTTCAGTTAATGTTCCTATTTGATTTAACTTTATTAAAATGGAGTTAGCTATACCATTTGTAATTCCTTTTGACAAACGTTCAGTATTTGTAACAAATAAGTCATCACCTACCAATTGGATTTTACTACCCATTTTTTCTGTCATAAGTTTCCATCCATCCCAATCATCCTCGGCCATTCCATCTTCAATAGAAAGTATTGGGTACTTTTTCACCCAATTGTCGAAATAGTCTACCATTTCTGCTGGAGTAAGTTTATCTCCTGTCGACCATTTCATGTGATATACATTCTCTTCTGGTAAATAGTATTCGGAAGAAGCCGGATCGAGTGCAATGTAAATATCTTCACCTGGTTTGTAACCTGCTTTTTCTATTGCCTGTAGAATTACTTGTAAAGCTTCTTCATTTGATTTTAAATTTGGCGCAAAACCACCTTCATCACCTACATTCGTTGAATAACCTGCCTTTTTAAGTACCGATTTTAAATTATGGAAAACTTCGGCACCCATTCTCAAGGCATCAGCAAAGGTATCACCACCAACTGGCATTATCATAAATTCCTGAAAATCAATTGAATTATCAGCATGTGATCCTCCATTTAAAATATTCATCATAGGAACAGGAAGTGTTTTTGCATTTACTCCTCCTATATATCTGAACAAATACTGACCTGTTTCCTGAGCTGCTGCATGAGCAGTGGCAAGTGATACTCCCAGAATTGCATTAGCACCTAGTTTAGCTTTATTTGGGGTACCGTCAATTTCAAGTAATCTGGCATCCACATCCGGTTGGTCACTAACATAATAACCTCTTAATTCTTCTGCTATTACATCATTAACATTTTGAACGGCTTTTAATACGCCTTTCCCTAAATAAGCACTTTTATCTCCATCTCTTAATTCTACGGCTTCATGCACTCCTGTGGAAGCTCCGGATGGAACGGCTGCGCGTCCTACAACTCCATTGGAAGTATAAACATCAACTTCTATTGTTGGGTTACCTCTTGAATCGAGGATTTGTCTGGCATGTATATTTGCAATTTGACTCATTTGATTAAATTTTAAAATTTCATGCAAATTTACTCAAAAAATCAAGTTAATGTATAGATTGAAATAAGTATAAAGTTTATAAGCAGCATTATAGGATTAAGTTTTGGCAGACCTTTATATTTCTAACGATTGCGAAGAGTTAATTGGATTTTTATTTAGAATAGATACTTGATAAACAAAAAAAGGCAATCAAATTAATGACTGCCTTTTCTATTTTATAATAAAGAACTATTAGTCCTTTTTATCTTCTTTGTCTTCTGTTTTAGCCTCAGGGTTTTCTTTTACCTCTGGTGCTTTTTCTTCAGCAACCTCTTCAGCTTTAACTTCAGTTTTTGCAACAGGCTCCTCTTTAACAGTAGCATTTTCTTCTTTTGCAGCAGTTTCTGTTTTAGCAACAGTTTCTGCTACAGTTGACTTTTTGGTACCACCGCGACGGCGTCTTGTTGATTTGGCTTTCTTAGGTGACTTATCAGTAAGAAGCAATTCGTTATAATCAACCAATTCTATCATTGCCATTTCAGCACTATCGCCCTGACGTTTACCTAGTTTTATAACTCTGGTATAACCTCCTGGTCTTTCCATGATTTTAGCCGCTATATTTCTGAATAGTTCAGTAACGGCATACTTATCGCGGAGATAACTAAAAACTATCCTACGCGAATGCGTAGTATCGTCTTTTGCTTTAGTAATTAATGGTTCAACGTATGATCTTAATGCTTTTGCTTTAGCAACAGTTGTTGTGATTCTCTTATGTAGAATCAGGGATGATGCCATATTTGAAAGCATTGCTTTTCTATGCGAACTGGTTCTTCCCAGATGGTTAAAACTCTTTCTGTGTCTCATCTCACTTATTCCTTATCTAATTTATATTTCGCTGTATTCATGCCGAATTCCAAACCTTTTGTGTCGACCAATTGGTCAAGTTCAGCAAGTGATTTTTTACCAAAATTTCTGAATTTAAGAAGATCATTTCTATTATAAGAAACTAATTCTCCTAAAGTTTCAACATCGGCTGCTTTAAGGCAATTTAATGCTCTTACAGACAGGTCCATGTCGACTAGTTTGGTTTTCAATAATTGACGTATATGTAAAGTATTCTCATCAAACTCTTCAGTAATCGACTTTTCTTCTTTTTCCAGTGTTATTTTTTCATCTGAGAAAAGCATAAAATGATGAATCAATATTTTGGCTGCTTCTTTAAGTGCATCTTTTGGATGAATTGAGCCATCAGTATCAAGATCAATAATTAACTTTTCGTAGTCGGTTTTCTGTTCTACCCTGTAATTTTCGATATTGAATTTTACATTTTTTATTGGAGTATGAATAGAGTCGATTGCGATGGTCCCAATACTGGCATTAGGATCCTGATTTTCTTCTGCAGGAACATATCCTCTACCTTTAGCTACGGTAATTTCCATACTAAGTTTAGTAGAAGGTTCAAGTTTACAGATTAGTTCTTCAGGATTTAAAACCTGAAATACTGAAAGGAATTTATTGATATCACCGGCTCTGAATTCTTCCTGGTCGCCAATTACGATATTAACTTTTTCGACGCTTTCGTTTTGAATTTGTTGTTTGAAGCGAATTTTCTTAAGATTAAGAACTATTTCTGTAACGTCTTCAACAACGCCTTCTATGGTAGAGAATTCATGTACTACACCATCTATTTTTACATTAGTGATAGCAAAGCCTTCTAATGAAGAAAGTAATATTCTTCTTAAGGCATTACCAATGGTCATACCAAAACCAGGCTCTAAAGGACGAAATTCGAATGATCCTTTGAAATCATTAGATTCGTTCATTATCACCTTATCAGGTTTTTGAAATGCTAAAATTGCCATAGTTATTGTTTAACTTTATGTTTTCTAAAAATTTTGCAAATATACTACTTCGAGTACAATTCTACAATTAGTTGCTCTTGTATGTTCTCGGGAATTTCTTCACGAGGAGGCAGGTTAAGGAATTTTCCTTGTAGTTTTTCTGAATCCCATTCTAACCATGAGAAATTTCTACCGTATGATTTCAAAGATTCTGTAATAACGAACAGACTTTTTGATTTTTCGCGTACACCAATAATATCACCTGGCTTAACATTGTAAGACGCAATATTTACGGTTTTACCATTTACGGTAATGTGGCGGTGTAGCACCAATTGACGAGCTCCAGATCTTGTTGGTGAAATTCCGAATCGATAAACAACATTATCAAGACGTGATTCAATTAACTGAAGTAAGTTTTCACCTGTGATACCTTTTCTACGCGAAGCTTCTTTAAATATATTACGGAATTGTTTTTCAAGTATGCCGTAAGTATATTTTGCTTTTTGCTTAGCTTGTAACTGAGTACCATATTCTGAAGTTTTTCTTCTTCTTGAATTACCATGTTGTCCTGGAGGGTAATTCTTTTTATCAAGGAATTTATCAGGTCCGAATATGGGGTCTCTGAATTTTCTTGCTATCTTAGATTTGGGGCCAATATATCTTGCCATAACTAAATTATTTTATCAATTTTAATTTGATCGCTTATTAGACTCTTCTTCTTTTAGGAGGACGACATCCGTTGTGTGGCATTGGAGTTACGTCGATAATTTCAGTAACTTCTATACCTGATGAATGTATAGTTCTCATTGCAGACTCACGTCCTGCTCCTGGTCCTTTAACATAAACTTTAACTTTACGCAAGCCAAGGTCGTAAGCTGCTTTTGAGCAGTCTTCAGCAGCTAATTGTGCTGCATAAGGGGTATTCTTTTTAGAACCCCTAAAACCCATTTTTCCAGAAGATGACCATGATATGACCTGGCCTTCTTCATTAGTAAGCGAAACAATAATGTTGTTAAATGAAGCTTTTATAAAAGCTTTGCCCTGATGGGAAACTTTTACTACTCTTTTCTTTGTACTTCTGGTCCTTTTTGCCATAGTTGTTATTTTCTATACTATGTAATATTATTTACTATTTAGTCACTTTCTTCTTGTTGGCAACAGTTTTCTTACGTCCTTTACGGGTACGAGCGTTATTCTTAGTGGTTTGTCCTCTTAAAGGTAAACCAATACGATGCCTAATCCCTCTATACGTTCCAATATCCATCAATCTTTTGATGTTCATTTGGGTTTCTGAACGTAATTCTCCTTCAACAGTAAAAGAATCACCAATAATTGTACGAACAGCATTTTGCTCTTCGTCAGTCCATTCCTGAACTTTTTTGTTGACATCAATCCCCGCTTCTGTAAGAATTTTTTGTGCAGTACTTCGGCCTATTCCGAAAATATAGGTTAAACCTATTTCACCGCGCTTATCGTTTGGGATATCTACTCCAGCAATCCTAGCCATAATAATATCTTAATTTATTTATTAATTCCCTTTTATTAACCCTGACGTTGTTTAAACTTAGGATTTTTCTTGTTAATGACATACAATCTTCCTTTTCGACGTACAATTTTGTCTTCAGGAGTTCTTTTCTTAATAGATGCTCTTATTTTCATCTTATGCAGATTTATTTTATTTATATCTGAAAGTTATTCTTCCTTTTGTTAAATCGTAGGGTGACATTTCTAATTTTACTTTATCACCCGGTAATATTTTAATATAATGCATTCTCATTTTCCCTGAAATATGGGCAATTATTACATGTCCATTTTCGAGTTCAACTCGAAACATTGCGTTTCCCAGAGACTCAATTACTGTTCCATCTTGTTCTATCGACTGTTGTTTAGCCATATAAAGTTATTTTTTATTTAAAACTTCTTCAATATAATCAAATGTTGACAATATATCTGCTTTACCGTTTCTAACTGCCACATCGTGTTCAAAATGTGCTGAAGGCATAGCATCTGCAGTTTTAATTGTCCAACCGTCATTTTCCTGAACAACTTCCTTTACTCCCAGGTTTACCATTGGCTCAATTGCCAAAGTCATACCAGGTTTAAGTTTGGTCCCTGTCCCTCTTCTTCCGTAGTTGGGCACCTCTGGTTTTTCGTGTAAATTTCTACCAACCCCGTGTCCAACTAAATCTCTGACAACCCCGTAACCAAAACCTTCAACATAGGATTGAACTGCATGTCCAATATCTCCTATTCTTTTTCCGGCTACTGCCTGGTCGATTGCTAGGTAAAGCGATTCTTTTGTTCTTTGCAAAAGTAATAAATACTCTTCTCTTACATTACCAACAGCAAAAGTATATGCCGAATCACCGTAAAATCCATTCATAAAGGTTCCACAATCGATGGAAACTATATCTCCATCTTCTATAATGCGTTCCCCCGGAATACCGTGCACAACTTCATCGTTTACCGATATGCATAAAGACCCAGGAAATCCACCGTATCCTTTAAAACCGGGAACCGCTCCGTGATCCCTTATAAATTCTTCGGCTATGGCATCCAACTCTATGGTCTTTATACCAGGCTTAATTACTTTGGCTACCTCCGCCAGAGTTTTTCCAACAAGTAAAGAACTTTGTCTTTGTATTTCTATTTCTTCGTCCGTTTTTAAATATATCATTCTACGACGAACTGTTTACATTCCAAATGTTGATGATCTTCCTTTAATACGTCCTGACTTTGTAAGACCGTCATAATGACGCATCAATAAATAACTCTCAATTTGTTGAAGAGTATCGAGCACAACTCCAACAAGAATAAGCAGTGAAGTACCACCATAAAATTGAGCAAATTGACTATTTACTCCTGCCAACATTGCAAATGCAGGCATAATTGCCACTACTCCAAGGAATATTGATCCGGGAAGAGTGATTCGTGATAGTATATTATCTAAGTATTCTGCAGTTCTCTTTCCTGGTTTAACACCAGGGATAAATCCACCGTTTTTCTTCAGGTCGTCAGCCATTTGATTTGGATTAATGGTGATTGCTGTATAGAAATAGGTAAATAGTATAATCATTATAAAGAAAGTAAAGTTATACCAAAAACCTGTAAAGTTGGTGAATGCTGATGCTATGCTCGACATAGTTTCAGAGTCAGAGAATCCAACTAATGTAATAGGTAAAAACATAATTGCCTGAGCAAAGATGATAGGCATAACACCTGCTGAGTTTACTTTTAATGGTAAATATTGTCTAACTCCTCCATATTGTTTGTTACCAACAATTCTCTTGGCATATTGTACGGGTACTTTACGTGTTCCCTGCACAAGTGCAATGGTAAACAAAATAACGAATATTAAGACAACTATTTCCAATAGGAAGTAGACCAAACCACCTCCTTGTTCTTCAACGCGTGCAATAAATTCTCCGAATAATGCGAAAGGTAAACGGGCAATAATACCAATCATGATAATTAATGAAATACCGTTACCAATTCCTTTATCGGTAATTTTTTCACCAAGCCACATAACAAACAAAGTACCAGCAATAAGAATTATTGTTGATGATATCCAAAAGAATAAACTCGGACTTGTTATTGCGGGGTTAAATGGTGTTATAGCTTCGGCAGGAAGTTGAGAAACAAGATTAGCAATATAACTAGGTGCTTGTAAACCAACAATAATTACTGTTAGATAACGAGTAATCTGATTGATTTTTCTTCTTCCACTTTCGCCTTCACGTTGCAGGCGCTGAAAATAGGGGATAGCCATTCCGAGCAACTGTATAACAATAGATGCTGAGATATAAGGCATAATACCCAATGCAAAAATTGAAGCGTTAGAAAATGCACCACCTGAGAACATATTAAGCAGGCCTAGAAGACCGCTACTTGTTTGGTTCTGCAAATTGGCAAGCATTCCCGGGTCAACTCCAGGAATAACTACGTATGATCCTAACCTATAGATAAGTAAAATACCTAGAGTATAAAGGATACGGTTACGTAACTCCTCAATTTTATTTATATTCCTTATGGTTTCTATTAACTTCTTCATTAAGTTTTAAATTTTTGTGGCTTTACCTCCTTTAGATTCAATAGCTTCAGATGCTGTTTTGGAAAATGCGTGAGCACTAACCTCAACGGTTGCTGAAAGTTCACCCATTCCTAAGATCTTAATAAGATCTTTTTTAGAAGCTAATCCGTTTTCCACGAATACTTCCGGAGTGAAAGTAGTGATTTTCTTTTCATCAGCAAGTTTCTGAATTACTTCAATATTAATACCGTGATAATCTTTACGGTTAATATTTTTAAATCCAAATTTAGGAACCCTTCTGTAAAGTGGCATTTGACCACCTTCAAAACCTATTTTTCTTTTATATCCTGATCTCGACTGCGCTCCTTTATGACCTTTGGTAGCAGTACCGCCATGTCCGGAGCCTTCGCCACGTCCAATACGTTTTCTATTTTTTGTAGAACCTTGAGCAGGTTTAAGATTGCTTAAATCCATCGTTTAATATTTTTAAATTTCTTCAACCTTCACTAAGTGACTAACTTTACTAATCATTCCCAATACCTGAGGAGTTGCCTCAAGTTCGTTTGAGTGATTTAGTTTTTTTATGCCGAGTGCTATCATAGTCCTTTTTTGACGAAGGGGTCTGTTGATTACACTTCTAACTTGTGTGATTCTTAATTTTTTCATTTCTCTAATTAAATTATCCGTTAAAAACTGTATCGAGTTCCACGCCACGGATTTGTGCCACAGTATAAGGATCTCTAAGTTGTGATAGTGCATCAATTGTTGCTTTAACCACTGAGTGAGGGTTAGATGAGCCTTTTGATTTGGCAAGTACATCTTTTACTCCAACACTTTCCAGTACAGCACGCATGGCGCCACCAGCAATAACTCCGGTTCCTGGTGCAGCAGGCTTGATATAGATTCTGGCACCACTATATTTTCCGGTTTGCTCATGAGGAAGAGTTCCATTCATGACAGGAACATTAATAAGGTGTTTTTTTGCATCATCAATACCTTTGGCAATAGCAGCAGTTACTTCTTTTGCTTTACCAAGGCCATATCCAACAACACCGTTTTCATTACCAACAACTACAATTGCCGAAAAACTGAATGTACGACCACCCTTTGTTACTTTGGTTACTCTTTGAATGCTTACCAGTCTATCTTTAAATTCGATTTCGCTGGATTTAACACGTTTTACGTTTGCGTTTGACATAGTTCTTCCTTAAAATTTAAGTCCTTCTTCTCTGGCAGCCTCTGCTAACGATTTTACTCTGCCATGATATAAATAACCGTTTCTATCAAAAACAACATTTTCGATACCTTTATCTTTGGCCTTCTTAGCAACAAGTTTTCCAACTTGTTTAGCCTGATCGATTTTTGTCATTTTATCTCCTTCAAGTTCTTTTTCTCTTGATGAAGCAGAAACAATAGTTTGGCTATTTGCATCATCGATTAATTGAACATAGATTTGCTTATTGCTTCTGAATACGCTCATTCTAGGTCTTTCTGATGTACCATTTACTATCTTTCTGATCCTTTGCTTAATTCTAAGCCTGCGATATTCTTTTTTATTTTTTACTCCCATTTTATTCAGGTTTCCTGTTAAACAGATATATATTATTTAGCTGCTGCTTTACCATCTTTTCTTCTGAGTACTTCACCCTGGAATTTGATACCTTTTCCTTTATAAGGTTCAGGTTTACGGAACGACCGTATCTTAGCCGCCACCTGACCAATGAGTTGTTTGTCAACACATGATAATTTTATAAGAGGGTTTTTACCTCTTTCGGTAACGGTTTCAATTTTAACTTCGGGTGGAAGTTGCAAATAAATATGGTGTGAATATCCAAGTGCTAATTCTAATAATTGACCTTGAGCATCGGCTTTATAACCTACCCCCACCAATTCTAAAACTGCTGTATATCCTTCATCCACACCTTTAATCATTCCGGCAATCAGTGAACGGTAAAGTCCGTGTTTCGACTTATGTTCTTTACTTTCAGTAGCACGTTCTAAAGTGATTGTACTATCTTCATTTTTAATACTAATTGCAGGGTCAACAAGTTGTTCGAGTTCACCTAATTTACCTTTTACAGTAACACGGTTAGTATCGCTAACTTTAACCTCAACACCACTCGGAATTGCTATTGGTAATTTTCCTATTCTTGACATTGATCTATCTCCTGTTTTAACTTACATAACAAATTACTTCGCCACCTACTTTAAGTTTGCGAGCTTCTTTATCAGTTATAACACCTTTAGATGTGGTCATGATAGCAATACCAAGACCGTTCATAACTCGTGGAAGCTCTTCGGAATTAACATATTTACGTAATCCCGGAGTAGATACGCGTTCAAGTTTGCTGATTGCCGATATTTTAGTTACCGGATGATATTTAAGGGCTATTTTAATAGTACCCTGATTTGAATTATCTTCAAACTTGTAGTTTAAAATATAACCTTTTTCAAAAAGGATTTTTGTGATGTCTTTTTTTAAATTTGAGGCAGGTACTTCTACCATACGGTGATTTGCAGAAACTGCATTCCTGACTCTAGTTAAAAAATCTGCTATTGGATCGGTAATCATCTTCTTCTTCTTTTTAAAATTAAAATTACCAACTGGTCTTTTTTATTCCAGGGATTAAACCATTAAGGGCTAATTCCCTAAAGTTTATACGTGAAACCCCAAATTGTCTCATATAACCTTTTGGTCGGCCAGAAAGTTCACAACGATTATGTAAGCGCACTGGTGAAGCGTTACGTGGTAACTTTTGAAGTGCATCATAATCGCCCTCCTTTTTTAGTTGTTCACGCTTAGCAGCATATTTCTCAACCATTTTTTGTCTTTTGCGCTCACGCGCTTTCATTGACTCTTTTGCCATGAGTATCTATTTTTTTTGATTTTTAAATGGTAGTCCGAATTCTTTAAGTAATGACAAGGCTTCATTATCATTAGGAGCAGAAGTAACTATAGTTATATCCATACCATTGATTTTGTTTACCTTATCAATATTTATTTCGGGGAAGATAATTTGTTCCGGTACACCGAAAGAATAATTTCCACGTCCGTCGAAACCTTTATCGTTGATACCTCTAAAGTCTCTTACTCGAGGAAGGGCTACAGAAACAAGACGATCAAGGAATTCGTACATTTTGTCACCTCTTAAAGTAACTCTTACTCCAATAGGATTTCCTCTACGTAACTTAAAGTTTGATACGTCTTTTTTCGATATAGTAGCAACTGCTTTCTGACCAGTAAGGGCAGTTAGTTCGTCAATACCTGAGTCTATTAACTTCTTATCAGTTAAAGCTTCACCAATACCCTGATTGATTGCAATTTTCAGGATTTTTGGCACTTGCATATTGCTTTTATAACCAAACTGTTTGGTTAATTCAGGAATTATTTCTTCCTGATACTTTTTTCTTAATCTCGGTTGATATTCCATTACTTGATTACCTCCCCTGATTTTTTGGAAAAACGAACAGTTTTTCCAGATTTTTCATCTTTCTTTTTTCCAGTTCTGGTAGGTTTCCCTGTACCATCAATTACCATAAGGTTAGACACGTTAACTCCTGCTTCTTGTTTAACTATTCCACCTTTTGGATTGTCAGCATTTGGCTTGGTGTGCTTTGAAATTAAATTCACACCTTCAACAATGGCTCTGCCTTTTGCTTTATCAACAACCAAAACTCTTCCTGATTGTCCTTTGCTGTTTCCGGCAATAACCATTACATTGTCACCTTTTTTTATGTTCAACTTAGTCATAAAAACTATTTTTTAAAGCACTTCAGGTGCGAGTGATACAATTTTCATATACTGTTTGTCGCGTAGTTCACGGGCCACAGGGCCAAAAATACGAGTTCCTATCATTTCACCAGTGGCATTCAGTAATACAACTGCATTGTCATCGAAGCGGATGTAGGAACCATCATTTCTTCTGATTTCTTTTCGTGTTCTAACGATAACGCCCTTAGTAACTGTACCCTTTTTTATATTTCCTGACGGAAGGGCATGTTTAACGGTTACAACGATCTGGTCGCCTACACGAGCATAGCGTTTTTTTGTACCGCCAAGCACTCTTATACAGAGCACCTCTTTTGCACCACTGTTATCAGCAACAGCAAGTCTTGATTCTTGTTGTATCATTGTTATTTAGCTCTTTCTATTATTTCAATCAATCTCCAGTTTTTGTTTTTGCTCAATGGTCTGGTTTCCATTATACGAACGGTATCACCGATATTACAATCGTTTTTTTCGTCGTGAGCTACAAATTTGTTAGATTTCTTAACATATTTGCCATACACAGGATGTTTGAATCTACGTTCGATTTGTACAACAATGGATTTATCCATTTTGTTGCTAACAACAATCCCTGTTCTTTCTTTTCTGAGGTTTCTTTTTTCCATCACCTGATTACTTATTATTATTTTCTTCAAGGATTCTTTTTCTCAATTCGGTTTCCATTCTGGCAATGGTTTTTCTTTTCTCCTTAATCTGATTAGGATTTTCCAGTGGAGAAACCGCGTGATTTAATTTCATGCGAACGAGAAGTTTTCTTTCTTCGTCAAGTCTATCCTTGATATCCGCTGTGCTAAGTTCTTTTACTACTTCCTGTTTCATCTTATTATATATTAAGCAGTGTAATCTCTTCTTACAATAAATTTAGTTAAGACAGGCAGTTTTTGAGCAGCCAATCTGAGTGCTTCTTTAGCAATCTCAACAGGAACTCCTTCTGCTTCGAATAAAATTCTGCCTGGTGTAACCCTGGCTACGAAATATTCGGGAGCACCTTTACCTTTACCCATACGTACCTCTGCAGGTTTTTTCGTAACAGGTTTATCGGGGAAGATTCTAATCCAAATTTGTCCTTCACGTTTCATTTTACGTGTAACAGCCTGTCTGGCAGCTTCTATCTGGCGGGAAGTAATCCATGCTTCTTCCATAGTTTTGATTCCAAATGATCCAAATGCAAGTTGATGTCCGCGTTGGGCATTACCTTTCATTTTTCCTTTTTGCTGCTTCCTATATTTAGTCCTTTTAGGTTGTAACATCCTATTTAACTTTTAAAATTACAATTTAAATTACCTTCTTCTTCTTTGTCTTCCCCCTTTTGGTCCGGCACTTTCGCGTTTATTACTTCCGCCAATAGTGGTTGGAACCAATTCAGGTTTGCCATAAATTTCTCCTTTGAAGATCCATACTTTGATACCTATTCTTCCATAGGTAGTATGAGCTTCAACAAGAGAATAATCAATATTTGCACGAAGTGTATGCAATGGGACACGACCTTCTTTATATTGCTCGGTACGAGCCATTTCAGCTCCGCCAAGACGTCCCGATATAAGAACCTTAATACCTTCAGCACCCAAGCGCATACTTGATGCAATAGAAGTTTTAATAGCTCTACGGAAAGATACCCTGCCTTCGATTTGCCTTGCAATAGCGTTGGCAACTAGGTTAGCGTCTAATTCTGGTCTTTTAATCTCCGAAATATTGATCTGTACATCTTTGCCGGTAAGTTTTTTCAACTCTTCTTTAAGTTTATCTACTTCCTGGCCACCTTTTCCGATAATAATTCCCGGACGTGCAGTGTTGATAGTTACAGTAACAAGTTTTAGGGTTCTTTCGATCATTATCTTGGAAACTCCTGCTTTTGAAAGACGGGCGTTCAGATATTTTCTGATTTTATCGTCTTCAACAAGTTTGCTGGAAAAATCTTTTCCACCATACCAGTATGAATCCCATCCTTTGATTATGCCTAATCTGAGTCCTATTGGATTAGTCTTTTGTCCCATTCTTATATTACTTAAATATTATTATTCTCTTTTGTTGTGTCGTTAACTTCTTCAACTACAGCTTCCTGACTACGATTGCCAAGGATTATAGTAACATGGTTAGATCTTTTTCTAATCCTGTGAGCTCTACCTTGCGGAGCTGGCTGGATTCTTTTCAGCATTCTGCCACTATCTACCATTATTTGCTTTATGTATAGTTGATTGTCCTCAATACGAGCACCTTCATTCTTAACTTCCCAGTTGGCAATTGCCGAGCGTAGAAGTTTGTAAACACGCTCAGATGCTTCTTTTGGAGAATGTTGTAGAACTCCTAATGCAGGTTCTACATCCATACCACGAATCATGTCGGCAACTAACCTCATCTTTCTGGGAGATGTGGGTACATTGCGCAGACGTGCAATATATTGCGTTTTACGTGCTTCTTTTCTCTTTTCTGCACTATTATGTTTTCTGGATCCCATTGTATCGCGCTTTTTTTAAATTCTTTATCTACCTTTATCTTTTTTACCAGCGTGACCTCTAAATTGTCTTGTTGGTGCAAATTCACCTAATTTGTGACCTACCATATTTTCTGTTACGTAAACAGGAATAAATTTATTTCCATTATGAACAGCTATAGTTTGTCCTACAAAGTCAGGTGATATCATAGATGCTCTTGACCATGTTTTAATTACGGTTTTTTTACCTGACTCAACATTGGCCAAAACTTTCTTATCAAGTTTGATATCTATGTAAGGTCCTTTTTTTAACGAACGACTCATATTGATTATTAATTAACGTTCAACTATTTTTTTCTTCTTTCAATTATATACTTGTTGCTGGCTTTCTTCTTAGCTCTGGTTCTGTAACCTTTAGCTGGAAGACCCTTACGTGATCTTGGATGACCTCCGGATGCTCTTCCTTCACCACCACCCATTGGGTGATCAACAGGGTTCATGGCAACACCACGAACTCTTGGTCGGCGACCTAACCATCTGCTACGCCCGGCTTTTCCTGATCTTTCAAGCTGATGATCAGCATTTGAAACCATTCCGATGGTAGCCTTACAAGATTGTAAGATTAATCTGGTTTCGCCTGAAGGTAATTTAATAACTGCAAATTTACCTTCACGTGTCATCAATTGTGCATAAGAACCAGCACTACGTGCCATTTTTGCTCCCTGACCTGGGCGTAATTCAATATTATGAATTACAGTTCCGAAAGGAATTTCACTTAAGTACATGCTGTTTCCAACATCGGGGCTAACCCCTTTACCTGCGTTTATTTCCTGTCCTACCATCAGTCCCTTAGGGGCTACTATATATCTTTTCTCACCATCTTTGTAGAATACAAGAGCGATACGGGCAGTACGGTTAGGATCATATTCAATGGTCTTAACGATACCAGGAACACCTTCTTTATCTCTTTTGAAGTCGATAATTCTATACTTCTGTTTGTGTCCCCCGCCTATATTACGGATTGTCATTCTACCTTCACTATTACGGCCACCAGTATTTTTCATGGGTGCCAAAAGGCTCTTTTCTGGTTTTCCGGCTGTAATGTCTTTATAATCGCTTATAATCTTAAAGCGTTGACCCGGTGTTGTTGGTTTATATTTTTTCAGTGCCATTTCTACCTCCTAAATGTTGCTAAAAAAATCAATGTTTTCTCCCTCAGCAACTGTAATTATTGCTTTTTTCGTACTTTTTGCTTTACCAGAGATCACTCCTGATTTTGTAAAACGTTGTTTCCTTTTTCCGGAATAGTTCATAGTATTTACTGAAACTACCTGTACGCCATAAAGTTCTTCAACCTCAGCTTTGATTTGGATTTTGTTGGCTCTCTTGTCAACAAGAAATCCATACTGATTAAGGCTTTCACCTTTGGCAGTCATTTTCTCAGTAATTACCGGTTTTAATATTACGCTCATTATCCTTAAGTTTTATTTGTTTGAAAACAATTCTTCAAATGCTTTCAAAGAACTTTCTACTAATAATATCTTGCTAGCGTTTAAAATTTCGTATGTATTAAGACTGTCGGCTTTCAAAACTCTTGCTCCCTGCACATTGCGTGATGAAAGAGTAATGTTAGTATCATTTTCATTGAGAATGATTAAAGCTTTTTTTCCTTCAAGTTGGAAGTTATTCAAAATATTTATGAATTCCTTAGTTTTAGGAGTATCCAATTTGAAATCTTCCACAACAACAATATTGTTGTCTTTTAATTTGTAGGAAAGTGCTGATTTACGAGCTAGTCTTTTTACTTTTTTATTCAATTTGAAACCATAGTCACGTGGGTGAGGTCCGAAGACTCTTCCACCACCTCTGAAAAGTGGATTCTTAATATCACCTGCACGTGCTGTACCTGTTCCTTTTTGCCTCTTTATTTTACGAGTACTACCCGCAACTTCGCCTCTCTCTCTAGAATCGTGTGTTCCCTGACGTTGATTTGCCATAAATAATTTGGTATCCAAATAGATGGCATGATCATTAGGTTCAATTCCAAAGATTGAATCGTCCAGAGTAACTTTCTTTGATGTGGCTTTACCACTAATATTGTGAACTGTTAACTCCATCTTTCTATCTTTACGTATGAATTATTTGGTCCGGGAACTGCTCCTTTAACAACGAGCAAATTCTTTTCCGGAATAATTTTAACTATTTGAAGGTTAATCATTTTAACCTTGTTGCCGCCCATTCTACCAGCCATTCTCATACCTTTGAAAACTCTCGAAGGATATGATGATGCACCTATTGAACCAGGGGCTCTTAATCTGTTGTGTTGTCCGTGAGTAGCATCGTTTACTCCCTTGAAGTTGTAACGCTTTACAACACCCTGAAAGCCTTTGCCTTTTGATGTTCCAACAACATCGACATATTCGCCTTGCTTGAAAACTTCAACATTGACTACATCACCAAATTGCTTTTTCTCTTCAAAACGTGTAAACTCAGCTACAAGTTTTTTAGGAGTAGTGTTAGCTTTGGCAAAATGTCCTTTTAATGCAGAGGTTGTGTGCTTCTCTTTCTTATCCTCATATCCCATTTGAATTGCTGAATAACCATCGTTTTCAACAGTTCGGACCTGAGTCACAACACATGGACCTGCCTCAATAACGGTACATGGAATGTTTTTTCCATTCTCGTCATAAATACTGGTCATGCCTATTTTTTTTCCTAATAATCCTGACATTTCTACAATTCTTTAAGCCGTTACTATTAAACTTTAATCTCTACTTCAACACCACTTGGAAGTTCAAGTCTCATTAATGCATCAATTGTTTTTGATGATGAGTTGTAAACATCCATAAGTCGTTTGAAAGTACTTAGTTCAAACTGCTCTCTCGACTTCTTATTAACAAATGTTGAACGGTTAACCGTGAATACCTTTTTGTGTGTAGGCATCGGGATAGGGCCGCTTACAACTGCACCAGTCGATTTTACCGACTTTGCGATCTTTTCTGCTGATTTATCAACCAGATTATGATCGTACGACTTTAATTTAATTCTTATTCTTTGGCTCACCTTTATATAGTTTAGCTAATTATTCCTTTTACTTCTTTTATAACTGCTTCTGCTATGTTGCTTGGAGCAGGTTCGTATGAATGAAATTCCATACTTGATGAAGCTCTGCCTGAAGAAATTGTGCGTAATGCGGTTACATAACCAAACATTTCCGACAATGGTACTTTTGCAGTTATCACCTGTCCGCCAACTTTAGCAGCTACACTTTCAAGTATTGCTCTTCTTCTGTTCAAATCACCGGTAACATCGCCCAAATAATCATCGGGAGTTACTACCTCAATTTTCATGATAGGCTCAAGTAGTTTAGTCTCAGCTTTTCTTGATGCTGATTTAAAACCAATTTTTGCTGCCATCTCAAATGAAAGTTGGTCTGAATCCACAGCATGATATGATCCGTCGAAGAGTCTAACTTTTAAACTATCGACTTTAAATCCTGCCAATACACCATTTTGCATGGCAAGTTCAAATCCTTTTTTAACTGAAGGAATGAATTCTCTTGGTATATTTCCACCTTTTACTTCATCGATAAACTCAAGTCCATCTTCACCATCAAGTCTTGGTCCTATTTCAAACTCAATGTTTGCAAATTTACCACGACCTCCGGTTTGTTTCTTATAAACTTCTTTATGTGTAACAGAAGATGTAACAGCTTCTTTATATTCAACCTGTGGCTGACCGATGTTACATTCGATGTTAAACTCACGCTTAAGTCTGTCTACAAGAATATCAAGGTGGAGTTCACCCATTCCTGAAATTATTGTTTGTCCTGATGCATCATCAGTACGAACTTTAAATGTTGGATCTTCTTCAGCAAGTTTTGCTAAAGCTACCGACATTTTATCAATATCTTTTTGTGTTTTTGGCTCAATTGCTATACTGATAACAGGCGCAGGGAAAGTGATAGATTCCAAAATAATTTGTCCCGATTCATCAGTTAATGTATCACCAGTACGGATAGTTTTAAAACCAACAGCAGCTCCAATATCTCCAGCTTCAATTTGTTCAAGCGGATTTTGTTTATTGGCATGCATCTGCATTATACGGCTTATTCTTTCTTTCTTACCAGTAGATACGTTATATACGTAAGAGCCTGCTTTTAGTGTTCCCGAATAAACTCTGAAGAAACATAAACGTCCTACAAAAGGATCGGTGGCAATTTTAAAAGCAAGTGCACTAAATTTGTCGTTTGGATCGGCTCTACGAATTTCAACTTTATCAGTTTTAGGATTAATTCCTTCAACAGCAGGAACATCCAACGGACTTGGTAAAAACTCGATAATAGCATTTAAAAGCATTTGAACTCCTTTGTTCTTAAATGCTGATCCACACATAACAGGTGTTATAGTTTGATTTAAAGTTGCTTTTCTGATAACATCGATCATTTCCACTTCGGTAATCGAATGTGGATCATCCATGAATTTTTCAAGCAACTCATCACTCTCTTCGGCAACACCTTCAATGAGTTTCATTCTGTATTTATAAGTAACATCAACAAGATCTTCCGGAATAGGAATTTCTCTGATAGCTACTCCGTTATCTTCTTCGTCCCAAACAAATGCTTTGTCTTTTACCAGGTCTACTACACCTCTAAAATCATCTTCAGCACCTATAGGTATTTGGATTGGAACAGGGTTAGCTCCTAATCTTTCTCTAATTTGGTCGATAACACCAAAAAAGTCAGCACCGGCACGGTCCATTTTATTAATGAAACTAATGCGAGGTACTTTGTATTTTGTGGCTTGTCTCCAAACAGTTTCGGATTGTGGTTCAACACCTCCAACAGCACAAAACAGAGCAACTGCTCCATCGAGTACCCTTAATGATCTTTCAACTTCAACGGTGAAGTCAACGTGACCAGGGGTGTCGATAATATTAATTTTGTGTTTTTTATTGAAAAGTTCCCAGAACACAGTTGTTGCGGCAGAAGTAATTGTGATACCTCTTTCCTGCTCCTGAACCATCCAGTCCATGGTAGCGCCACCTTCATGAACTTCTCCAATTTTATAATTTTTACCTGTGTAAAAAAGAATACGTTCGGTAACAGTAGTTTTACCAGCATCAATATGAGCCATAATCCCGATATTTCGGGTAAGACTTAAATTAGTTATTTGTTTTGGTGATGCCATTTAGTTGTATAGTTATCTTTTTTGTTATTCTTAGAATCTAAAATGAGAGAATGCTTTGTTAGCATCTGCCATTCTATGTGTTTCTTCTTTTCTTTTAAAGGCCGCTCCTTCTTCTTTATAAGCTGCCAAAATTTCACCTGCTAGTTTTTCACCCATAGTCTTTTCATGACGTTTGCGTGCATAACCTATAAGGTTTTTCATACCGATTGATTGTTTACGTCCGGCACGAATTTCTGAAGGAATCTGGAAAGTTGCACCTCCAATACGACGGCTTCTAACCTCAACCGCTGGAGTTACCTTTGCTAAACCTTTTTTCCATACTTCAACAGGATCTTCGCCTGATTTCTCAGCAACGATGTCCATAGCAACATAAAAAATCTTATAGGCAGTACTCTTTTTTCCCTGCAACATTAGATTGTTTACAAATTTTGTCACCAAAACATCGTTGAATTTTGGATCCGGAAGTATTATGCGTTTTTTTGGTTTCGCTTTTCTCATATCTCTATATTATATAAGATTGTTTTAAGTGCTATAATTATTTCTTCTTAGGACGTTTAGTTCCGTATTTAGATCTTCTTTGAGTACGACCCTCAACACCCGAAGTGTCAAGTGCTCCTCTAATAATGTGATATCTTACCCCAGGTAAATCTTTAACACGACCTCCACGAATCATTACGATGGAGTGTTCCTGTAAATTGTGACCTTCACCAGGAATATAAGCGTTAACTTCCTTACCATTAGTTAATCTAACCCTTGCAACTTTACGCATTGCTGAGTTAGGTTTCTTTGGTGTTGTTGTGTAAACCCTTACACAAACGCCACGACGTTGTGGACATGCATCAAGAGCCTTAGAGTTGCTCTTTTCTACCAGCTTTTTACGGCCTTTCTTTACTAACTGTTGTATTGTAGGCATATTACTTTTTAATTATTTTAAAATGCTACCCTTATTTTTTTGGAGGCGCAAAAGTATAAAATATTTCAATTGAACCTCAAATAATTCTTATTTATTTTGAAACTTGATAGGAGTGGGTTACCGGGATGGTTGTATAAAACACCACAATTCATATTATCTCTTTCTGAATTGATCCCGGAACCTCTAACGTTTTACCTTATCAGGTCCCTTTAACTATATGTTTTTCAGCAGTTTTGCTATAAAGTCTGCTCAAAAGCGGGTGCAAAGATACAAATTGTATTTAATCTACAAAGAAAAATTATTAAAATATTTTAAGATTTATCCCTATCACTTGATTTTTAAGGGTATTCACTCTGAGAAAAATAATTCTCGTTTTTTATTTCCAAAACATGCAAATTGTTCTAATTGAACTTTTCAAATATCAAAAAGGGTAATAAATACTATTAATAGGCTGTACTTGTTGATAAAAATATTTCAATTATCGTTAATTGGTTGGTAATAAAATCTCTAAGAAATGGTTTTATGAATGACTATTTTAAATGTAGTATCCGTAATTTTATCCTACTTTTGCAAAAAACAAAAGAAATGATTGTACTTACAGGTGCTGCCGGATTTATAGGAAGTGTTTTACTTAAGGAACTTAATATAAAAGGCATTAATGATGTTGTTTTATCGGATGATTTCTCAAATCCCGG